>NZ_LKHP01000020.1 GCF_001440545.1 Caloramator mitchellensis | reverse complement strand
TTTTTTTTGTTATAATATAAAATTTAATGTAATTTTTTGTTGAATTATATAAAATTTAATAATAAAATTAGAAGGAGGAGTAAATTGGGCTTTAGAGGGTAGGTGCAATATGAGATTAGTTAATATACTTAATGCAAAACCAGGTGATGTAATTTCCCAAACAATTCTTGATTCTTCAGGAAACATTCTTTTAAGGGAAGGAATTACTTTAACCCAAAGATATATAAATAAGCTAATTGACTTAGGAATTCATTTCATATATATTAAGGATAAATTATTAGAAGATCTTCCGCATCAAGACCACCATTTTTTAGAAATCAAAAGTCATACATTAAAAGCTTTAACAAAGGCAACTACAAGAATACAATATAATGATATAACTGAAGTAAAGAATACAATCATGACTATTTCGGAATTAATAGAATATTTAATAGAAAACAAAGACGTTAATTCTATGTTTTTAACGGAGTTAAAGACATATGATAATTATACATTTGTTCATTCACTAAACACCTGTGTTTTATCATTATTTATGGGAATTCAATTATGCTATTCCAAGCCCATGCTATTAGATTTAGGGGCAGGTGCACTTTTACACGATATAGGTAAAATGAAGATACCTCAGGAGATACTTAATAAGAACGGAAGCCTGACAGAAGAAGAATACGATATTATGAAAACCCACCCAGAAATAGGATACGATATGATTAAAGGAGCAAGCTATATAAATGAAAGAGGAAAATTAATTATATTGGAGCATCATGAAAGATTTGATGGTAAAGGATATCCTCAAGGCCTAAAGGGAGAGAAAATTTCAAAATATGCAAGAATTTGCTGTATAACGGACGTTTATGATGCTATTGCTACAGATAGAGTTTATAGAAAGGCTTTCCCTCCAAATGAGGCCTATGAATTTATTTTAGCATCAGCTGGAACTCTTTTTGATTTGGAACTTGTAAATATATTCAAGAATATATTCTCTATTTATTCAATTGGAATGGAAGTAAAGCTTTCAAATGGATATTATGCCTTTGTCGTTGGTAATAATAAAGGATTCCCGGATAAACCTAAAGTCAGGATAGTAAAAGACGAGTTTGGGAATGAGATAAAACCTTATGATATAGATTTGGTTAAACATACAAATATAGGCATAGTAGAAATAATATTTTAGGTGATTTTATGAAGTTTCTGTTTATAGTTAATCCAAAGGCAGGACATGGGAAGGCTAAGGGCTTGGTTCCGTTGATACAAAATATCTGCAATAAAAAAGGTGTAGAATTTAAAATAGAATACACAATGGCACCTGAGCATGCAACACAGATTGCCAAAGAAGGCTCAAAGTATTTTGATGTTGTTGCATCTGTAGGT
This sequence comes from Caloramator mitchellensis, assembly GCF_001440545.1. NCBI lineage: Bacteria > Bacillati > Bacillota > Clostridia > Eubacteriales > Clostridiaceae > Caloramator > Caloramator mitchellensis. Next base: position 26,434 of record NZ_LKHP01000020.1, on the reverse strand, counting down.
GGAGATGGGACACTTAATGAAGTGGTTAACGGCATAATCGGTTCAGAGGCTGCATTAGGTGTTATACCAGGTGGAACTGGAAATGATTTTGCAAGGACGATTTATGAAGACAGCGATATAGAAAAAATATTAGAATATATCATAAACGGAGAGATAATTAGGGTTGACTTGGGTAAATGCAATGACAGATTTTTTATCAATATAGGAAGTGCTGGAATTGATAGCGAAATAGCCCATGCAGTGCAAAGGAGCAATAAAATTTTTTCTGGTAAGAGTGCATATCTTTATGGGCTTGTTAAGACGCTATTAAAATACCAAGGGAAGAACTTTAATGTTAGTATAGATGAGTATAGTTTTAATGCAAAAACATTGCTCGTAACAGCATCTAATGGAAAATATTACGGCGGTGGTATGCTGCCTACTCCTGAGGCAGATATATCAGACGGGCTATTTGATATATGCTTTATTGAGAATATGAACAAACTAAAAATACCCTTCTTGCTTAGTAAATACATAAAGGGTGAACATATAGATTTAAGAGAAGTTAGCATGTTTAAAGGAAGCAAACTTGTAATCACTTCAGATGAGGAATTTGCAGTAAATATAGACGGAGAGATAATCATAACTGATAGAGCAGAATTTGAAATATTAAAAAATGCGTTAAATGTTGTTATTCCTAGGAATAGTTGAGAAAAAAAATAATATAATGTTATTGAATCAATTGTTCGGATGGTTTTATGGACAAAATACTCATTGCAGCTATTTTTACAGAAGCAGTTTGGGAAACATTGAAGATGATAAAGAAGGACAAGTATTTTTGTTTTGACAGGATAGGCGCGATAGCTGTTGCAGCACTAATTTGCATAGTTTTTGACTTTGATGTATTTACTATGTATCTTGGGGCAAATAAAATACCCTTTGTGGGGAATATTTTAACAGGCATCCTTATTAGCAGAGGTTCAAATTTTGTCCATGACTTGCTAGGTTCGATTTCAAGCTTTTATCAGCAAAGAAAAAATGGCAACCACGAACAAAACGAATCTACTAATTGAATTTTACTATTATTTATGATAAACTGAAAAAAACGAGAACATTAATACTAAAATTTAATAAAGTTTGTTAAAGGTGCTTGAAAAGCTTAATAGGGAAAGCGGTGTAAATCCGCTGCAGCCCCCGCTACTGTATACGGCGACGAATCCAACAACCACTGTAAAACCGGGAAGGGTTGGATGAGGAGGACCCGTTAGCCAGGAGACCTGCCTTTAATGATGCTAATCCTTCGGAGGGAAGGGAGTGGCTGATTGTAAAGATATAGCCTGCCCCTATGGTAGGCTTTTTTGTATAATCTTGCCTCTACCTTTGTAGAGGCTTTTTAAATGTCAAAAATTTATTGAATTTTTAAACAAAGAGGGAGGATAAGCAATGGAATTATTAAAATCAACTATTGAAGGAATCAAACCGCTTAATATGGAGGTTGTAGAAAAAGCCAAAAAACATATCGATAATCTTACAAAGCCTATAGGCAGCCTTGGAACTTTAGAAGAAATAGGGGCACGAATGGCAGGCATCACAGGTAAAATACATAATAAAATAAACAAGAAGAATATAGTTATAATGGCCGCAGACAATGGAGTAGTTGATGAAGGTGTTAGTTGTGCACCTAAATTTATAACTAAAGTTGTTACAGAAAATTTTACTCGAGGAATTACTGGGGTTTGTGTTCTTGCAAGACAGGCGGGTGCTGAACTTACAATTGTTGATATAGGAGTTGACGCAGATTTTGACCATCCTTTGATAATTAACAAAAAAATTGCATATGGGACTAAAAATATAGCTAAAGAGGCGGCTATGAGCTATGAAGATGCAGTAAAGGCAATTGAAATAGGGATTGAAGTTGTTGACAATCTTGTAAAAGGAGGAGTTGACCTTTTAGGAACTGGTGAGATGGGAATAGGCAACACAACGACTTCGGCAGCAGTTTTAAGCGCATTATCTGGTCTTAGTCCAGATGTTGTAGTTGGCAAGGGTGCAGGACTTACAGATGAACAGCATCAAAATAAAAAGAATGTAGTGAAGAGAGCACTAGAAATAAATAAGCCTAATCCCAATGACCCCATCGATGTTATAGCAAAGGTTGGAGGGTTTGATATAGCAGGGCTTTGTGGATGCTTCCTTGCTGCTGCAAAAAACAGAGTTCCAATTGTAATAGATGGCTTTATTTCATCTGCGGCAGCGCTTTGTGCAGTAAGATTAAATCCACTTGTTAAGGATTATATATTCCCATCGCATTTGTCTGCAGAGCCTGGGGCAGTTTATATGATGAATGAAATAGGCATAGAGCCAATGCTTAATTTAAAGATGAGGCTAGGAGAAGGTTCAGGATGTCCATTGGCGTTTATGATAATAGAATCTGCACTTGCAATAGTCAATGAAATGGGTTCATTTGAGGAGGCAAATATTGTTAACGACTTTTTAGTTGACATAAGAGAGGAGAAATAAAATGATAACGCTGATAAGCGGTGGAGCACGTTCGGGTAAAAGCAAGTTCGCTGAAGAAATGCTAAAGGATAAAAATGAGGTAGTATACATTGCGACCTCAAGGATATGGGATGAAGAGATGCAGCAGCGAGTTAATTTGCATAGAAATAGGAGAAATGCAAAATGGAGAACGTTTGAGGGGACGTATAATTTAAAAGAGGCTGTTGGAAATGAGAAGTATTACCTGCTCGACTGCCTGACAAATTTGATATCGAATATAATGTTTGATATTACAGAGGGCATGGAAAAAATAGATGAAGTTACCCAGAAAAAAATAGAAGAAGTGGCCAATAATGAGATAAAAAGCCTCATTGATGAAGTGAACAATAAGAATGGAAATTTAATAATGGTCACCAATGAAACAGGAATGTCCATAGTCCCTGAAAACCATATCGCAAGGGTTTTCAGGGATATCCAAGGCAGGATAAATCAGATGGCAGCTCAAATTTCAGATGAAGTTTATATTGTTTTTTTAGGAATACCGCTTAAGTTAAAATGATTAAAGCGTTTATACTTGCAATTCAGTTTTTAACAAGGCTGCCATTGAATATTCAAGTAGATTTTGATGAAAGGACGATAAAAAAGAGCACAGCATTTTTCCCTTTTGTTGGGGTGATAATTGCTTCTATAGTATACATTCCTTTTAGATTACTAATAAGCATAAATGAAGAAATAGCTGCACTAATTACTCTATTCGTATGGATAAGCATAACAGGTGGTCTACATGTAGATGGACTTTCGGATACTGCCGATGGCTTTTTATCAGGAAGAAAAAAAGAAAAAATACTTGAGATAATGAAGGACAGTAGAATAGGTGCCTTTGGGGTTATAGCTGTTGTTTTTGATTTGCTATTTAAATTTATAATAATTAAAAATTTAAGACAAGAAGGCGCTTTAATAGGACTAATTGTTTCTATAGGATTGTCAAGGCTTCTTGTAACGTATTTGTTTGCAGTTGGTAAAAGCGCAAGAAATGAAGGACTAGGGATTTTATTTACCGGCAAAGAAACGATTAAATATTCAATCATAGGACTTTTAACCTTTTCTCTGGTTGGCATATATTTAGTTGCTTTAAGGTATGTTTTACTTTTATTTATAGGATGGCTGATAACTTATGTTCTTATGAAGATATCCTATAAAAAAATAGATGGTCTTACAGGTGATGTTTATGGTGCTTGTATTGAGATAAATGAAATTTTACTGCTCCTTCTTTGGGTGGTGATACAGTGGATTTAATATTAGTAAGACATGGTGAAACTGAGGACAATTTAAAAGGAGTTTATTCAGGAAAATCAGATGGAAGATTATCTAAAAGAGGAATTGAAGAAATTAAAATGCTAAAACCTATTATAGATAATTTTCAAATTAAAACTTGCATTACAAGCCCTTTGAAAAGAGCGATAGAAACAGCTGATATTTTGTATGATGGCGAAAAGATAATCGATGAAAGAATCATTGAGATGAATTTTGGTATATTTGAAGGTTTAAAATACGAGGAGGCACTAAAACAATTTCCGATTGAGGTCAATTCATGGAATGATGATTTTATTAACTATAAAATACCTGAGGGAGAAAGTTTGTTAGAGGTTTATAGAAGATGCGAAAATTTCTTGAATGACATTCAAAAAAATTCAGGGAATGTTTTAGTTATAAGCCATGGAGGAGTCATCCGTTGCATATTGTCATGCGTATTTGGAAATCCAGAGTTTTTTTATAAATTTAAAATAGACAACGCTTCAGTTTCAATACTTGAATACAGCAATGGATATTACTTTTTGAAGGGGCTTAATATTAAACACTGTGAAGGGAAGTGTATAGAATGAAAAGAATATTGTTTATATCAATATTCTTAATTCTTCAGAGTTTTTCAACTGCACATGCGATGCATATCATGGAAGGATTTTTACCCCTTCATTGGGCTGTGTTCTATTTCGCATTATGTATCCCAATAATAATTTTAGGGGTTAGAAAGATAACTAAACTTATAAAAGCAGATAACGAAGTAAAACTAATGCTTGCCCTCTGCGGTGCATATATTTTTCTATTATCTGCTCTTAAACTTCCATCTATCACAGGCTCAAGCAGCCATCCAACGGGAGTAGGACTAAGTGCAATTCTCTTTGGACCACTTGTGTCATCGGTTTTATCAATGATAGTGCTGTTTTTTCAAGCAGTATTCCTTGCCCATGGAGGAATTACAACCCTAGGTGCAAATACATTTTCCATGGGCATAGTTGGACCATTTGCAGCTTATTTTACATTTAAATTGTTAAAGCAAAAGAACTTGAAAATGGCAGTATTTGTATCGGCTATGATTGGAGATTTGCTGACTTATGTAACGACTGCACTGCAGCTAAGCATTGCATTTCCAGGGAAAGCAGGTGGAATTTTAGAATCCTTTATAAAATTTTCAGCAATATTTGCTATAACTCAGATTCCATTGGCTATAATTGAGGGATTGGTCACTGTAATAATATATGATTATATTCAAAGATATTTTAGCAATGGAATCGAATTGGGGGGCGAAAAAATATGAAGAACTATATTTTAATGATTATTGCAGCAATTGTGATTGTATTTTCGCTTGTTATTGGTTCTCATAATGGAGACCTTAGCGGGGCAGATGGAAAGGCAGAGGAAATGATAACTGAAGTAGCTCCTGACTATGAACCATATTTTAATAGCATATTTGAACCATCAGGTGAAACAGAAAGTCTTTTATTTGCACTGCAGGCATCTATTGGTGCATTTGTTATAGGTTATATATTAGGAAGGAAAAAGAATGATAAGGGAAGTAATATTGTTTTCGAAAAGCAGCAGAGCTAAATTTATCCATCCACTCCTAAAACTATTCTTTTGTCTGATTGCAATTGCTTTATTAGGCTATAGTAATAGCAAACTATTTTTTTCTTTAAATATTGCTTTGTTTATAATACTTCACTTGTATTATAAAACCCCCTCGTATATGGTAACTAAATTTTCAATGTATTTAATTTCATTTTACTTAATTGCTGCATTAGCGTTTTTAATCGGGGGAGATATTCAATATTTAATTACTATAACTCTAAGAGGTGCTGCAAATTCTATTGCCATAACGTTTTTGATTTTTACAACTCCACTTGATGATATATTGTTTGTATTATCAAAGCATAAGAATATATCTGAGATAATAGATATTGCAAAGTTAATGGAAAGATATGTAATACTTTTGGAGGAAGAATTGGAATTGATGATAAAATCAGCAAAATCTAAAGGAGGATTTGATTCAGCAAAAAAAAGCATTAGAACAACTTCTACAATTGCAGGAATGCTTTTTATTAATACTTTTAACAGATGGAGGGAAATAAAGGATTCAATAAATTCAAGGGGGTATAAAGGGAAATTATACTATTCAGAGTTAGAGGTTGACAATTCAATTAAAATAAATATAACAATTTTATTGCTTACTATTTTGGAGATTACAGCTTTTATCTTAACTTCTACTTAGTTTAATACATTTGCGAACAAATGATTGATTATTTTTAATTGAAGTTTAACAGATAAAGTTTTTAGTGAAAGACTTATCAAAATTTATTGGGATTCTGCCAAAACCATGATTGAAAAAAAGCATTTGGGAGGATTATCAGATGATTTACTCTTGTCCGAATTGACAAACAAATCAAGAAGTCAAGAAATCAAGTGAATGTCACTCAAAGGGGGATACAGGATGAAAAGGATTATGGTGCAGGGGACGGCGTCAAGTGCGGGAAAGAGTTTAACGGTGGCGGCCCTTTGCAGGATATTTACTCAGGATGGATATAGAGTTTGTCCTTTTAAGTCGCAGAATATGTCACTTAATTCCTATGTTGATGAAGAGGGTCTCGAGATGGGTCGCGCTCAAGTCCTACAGGCATATGCCTGCAGGATAAAGCCGAGGGCTTTTATGAATCCAATACTTTTAAAGCCTACAACCGATAGAAAAAGCCAGGTAATAATCATGGGAAGGCCATACAAGAATATGGATGCGGTGGAGTATTTTGAGTTTAAAGATTCTCTTAAGGATAAAATAAGGGAAATTTATAAGGATATCGAGAAGAATTTTGATATAGTCGTTATTGAAGGCGCAGGAAGTCCTGCTGAGATAAATCTAAAGGATAACGATATTGTTAATATGGGAATGGCAGAGATTGCGGATTCAAATGTATTGCTTGTGGCAGATATAGACAGAGGTGGAGTTTTTGCATCAATCTATGGGACTTATATGCTTTTAGAGGAAGAGGAGAAAAAAAGGATAAAGGGGGTAATAATAAACAAATTTCGCGGAGACAAATCCCTTTTAAAAAGTGGAATTGAAAAGATTGAATCATTAATAAAAGTTCCTGTTGTGGGGGTTGTTCCATATATAGATTTGAAGTTAGAGGATGAGGATGGAGCAAGCGACATAAGAACAACAACCAAAGGTGAAATTAAAATTTCCGTAATCAGACTTCCAAGGATTTCGAACTTTACTGATTTTAACGCATTTCTTTTAGATGAAGATGTTTCGTTAAGTTATGCTCAGGATGCTGAGGATTTAAAGGATGCTGATATTATTATAATCCCGGGAAGCAAAAATACTATTGAAGATTTAAGGTGGCTAAAGCAAAGGGGATTCTTTGATGCAGTAAAAAATCATAAAGGAATAGTATTTGGAATATGCGGAGGTTATCAGATGATGGGAAGGGAGATAATTGACGAAGAAGGATGGGAAACGTATAGAGGTGATAAAGAAGATGGGTTGTCCTTTTTTGAAGGAGTAACTTATCTTAAGGGCAACAAAAGGACTAAGGCAGTGATAGGAAGCGCACTTGGCAGTAAAATAGAAGGCTATGAAATACACATGGGTGAAACTTTGAACAGCCAAAAGCCCTTTGTTGAGATATTAGAGGATGAACAAACAAAATTAGACGGAGATATGGTTGAAGGAAAATACTATGGAACATACGTCCATGGTATATTCGATTCCGGTGAGTTCAGAGAAAAAATACTGAATATGGTAAGAAACAAAAAAGGCTTGGAAAACAAAATTTCAGAGGATTTTGATAAGAAAAGAGAAGAAGAATTAGACAAGCTTGCAGCAGTTTTTAGAGATAACGTTGATATAGAATATATATATAAAATAATGCAGTAAAAAGTCAATGTAAGAAAAGATAGGACTATTTTTGCTTTACCTAAATAATAGATAAAGGACGATTAGTATGATTGATATAGTTATTGCTTGTATATTAGATTTAATAATTGGCGACCCGTATAACTTCCCTCATCCAGTTAAATTGATGGGGAAATTGATATCGATTGAAGAAAAGATTTCGAGAAAATTTTTCAAAGATAAATCTTTGTATTTTGCTGGATTTTTAATTGTAATTTTAAACATTTCGTTGGCATTTATAGTTCCGTTCATGATACTGAAGATTGTTAGCTTCAATAAATATATTTATCATGCAGTAAACATTTATCTTTTATACACAACAGTAGCTGCAAGGTGCTTAAGGGATGAGGCTATTAAAATTTACCAAGCACTCAACAAATCCATTGAGGAGGCAAGATACAGGCTATCTTTTATAGTGGGAAGGGACACAAATAATTTATCTAAAAGCGAGATAATAAGAGCAACAGTAGAAACAGTTGCTGAAAACACATCAGATGGCGTCATAGCGCCTTTATTCTACGCTTTATTTGCAACTCCTTTTGCATTCGTTTATAAAATGGTAAACACTATGGATTCAATGCTTGGTTACATTAATGACAAATATAAATATATAGGATATTTTCCAGCAAAGACTGATGATTTGTTCAACTTTATCCCTGCAAGACTTACTGGAATTTTGATGATTGTATCTGGAATTTTCAAATACGATATATTCAAGGCATTAAGAATTATGATAAGGGATAGAAAAAATCATAAGAGTCCAAACTGTGCCTATCCCGAGGGGGCTGTTGCAGGACTTTTGGGTGTTCAACTTGGAGGTACCAACTACTATTTTGGACAGATAATGGTAAAGCCAACTATTGGAGATAAGATAAGGGAACTTACATCTGATGATATAAAAAGGACGATAAATATAATGTTTACAACGGAATTAATATTTTTAACAATAGCATTTTTGCTAAAAAAATGAAGATAATTCTGGAGGCAGTATGATGCACGGAGGAGATATATATTCGCACAATAAAAAAGTTATAGATTTTTCGAGCAACATAAATCCGCTTGGAGTCATGCCTGAGCTTAAGGAATATTTAATTAAATGCTTTGATGAGGTATCTGTTTACCCTGACATTAAATACAGAAGGCTCAAAAAAAATATAGCTGATTATCTAAATGTTGAGCCAAGCCAAGTTGTAGCAGGGAATGGAGCAGTAGAGATTATCAATAATTTTATACTCTTTTTTGATAGAGTAGTTGTATTCACCCCTTGCTTTTCTGAATACGTCCTAAGGGCAAAGGCATTAAATAAAGAGGTCAGAAAATTTAAATATGATTCAAATTTTGAAATCGCCATTGAAGAATTAAAAAACAATATAAGGCCCAAAGACTTAATAATATTAGGAAATCCTAATAATCCAAATGGTAAAAGGATTGATAGGGAAGTGTTAATTAATTTAGCTGTAATCACACAAGAAAAGGGAGCTTTTTTAATGCTCGACGAAGCCTTTTATGAGTTTTGTCCCTATGATTATGACAGCATTGAACTTTTAAAAAATTTTGATGATATATGCATAATAAGGGCTGCAACTAAATTCTTTGCACTTCCAGGAATTAGGCTTGGCTATGCTAAGGTTAGTGCAAACTGGGCAGAAAGATATAAAGAAATTGAACTTCCTTGGAGCATAAACAGTTTTGCAGATGCTGCAACTGAAATAATATTTAAAAATAAGGATTACATAAAAAAAAGCAAAGAATATATAAATGAAGAAAGACAATATATGCTCAACATTTTATCAAAAATAAAAAATATAGTGGCATATAAAACCGACGCAAACTTTATACTTATTAAACTTCTAAAATATGATGAAGACTTTATATATAACAGGCTTTTAGAAAAAGGAATACTGATAAGAAAATGTTCAAACATTGATGGACTCGATAAAAGCTATATTAGGATAGCAATTAAATCAAGGGAATATAACGATTTGATTTTAAAAGAATTAATAGATATATTAGGTGAATGATATGTATGAATGCAAATATCCAGGAAGCGTAGGAGAAATACTCCAAGGGAAAGTTAACGGAATAGATATTTTAGTTTCTTTCCCTATAAATATATATACAAAAGTAAAAATTATAAAAGAAAATAAAGAGAACAATTACTATAAAAGTCGTAAATTTTTAGAAAACTTATTAAACAAATGGGGAATAGAAGAAAAATTAGGCTTTGAAATCCATTCTAATATTCCAAAGGAAAAGGGATTTGCCAGCAGCACTGCAGATTTATGTGCTTTATATCACTGCATTTTAAATTATTTTGGGAGAAAATATAATATTGAAGAACTAATAGAAGAAACTATTAAGATAGAGCCTACCGACAGCATCATTTTCAAAAGGGCAACAGCATTTGATTATAAAAATGGACTTTTCTTTGAGGAAATAGGCGATTATTTTGAATTTGACGTTCTTGTATTTGAGGGCAGGGAAGGAGTAGACACAATCAAATTCAACAATGAAGTAAAAAACGACCTTTCAAAAGTTGATGACCTATACCAAATTTTAAAAGAGGCAGTAACAAAAAGGGATTTAAAATACTTAGCTGAGGTATCAACCAGCAGCATTATTAGGAATCAGCAAAGGCTTAGGTATAATATACTGGATGATGTATTAAATATTATGAAAAAAACTGATGGGCTTGGAATAATAGGTGCCCACAGTGGAAATATGCTGGGGATAATTTACGATAAAAAGAGGGAAGTAGAATTTGAAATAGCAGGTTATAAAAAATACTGGGTAAAGACTTTAGAAAAAATAACTGAAGGTGATTAGATGAAGGGGATAGTGATTTCAGCACCAAATAGCGGAAGCGGAAAGACCATATTAACATCAGGGTTAATAAAGGCATTAATGGATTTGAATTATACTGTTTTTCCATGCAAGACAGGTCCAGATTACATAGATACAGCATTTTTAGGAAGGGCAGCAAAATATATGGCACAGAACCTTGATATGCATCTTCAGGGGGATATAAAGCATGCCATAGATGTGGAAAAGGACCTTTGTATCGTAGAAGGTGCTATGGGATATTTTGATGGGATATACAATACATTTGAAAATTCAAGCTTTAACATAGCAAAAAATTTAAATTTAGATACTGTTCTAATCTATACTCCTAAGGGCGAGATGTTTTCAGCCATCCCAAAAATTAAGGGTATGGTGGATTTTGCAGGAAATATCAAGGGAATAATATTCAACAGAATATCAAAGCACTATTATGAACTATTAAAGTCAGCTTTAGAACAGCATGTGGATATAAAAGTTCTTGGCTTTATAGAAGAAAAAGATGATTATATTCTTCAATCGAGACACTTAGGACTAATCCAGTCCTCTGAAATTGAAGACATTGATAAAAAGGTTAATACTATGGCTGAAAATATAAAGAAAAATATCGATATAGAGACAATGCTGTCTCTATTTAAGGATGTTGAAGCATTTAAAAAAGCAAAATATGATAAAACAGGTTTCAGGGCAGCTATTGCAATGGACAAGGCTTTTTCATTTTACTATAGGGAGAATTTAGAGATATTGAACTCTTTATTTGATGTTACATATTTTTCGCCTATTGAAGATGATAAATTGCCTGAGTGCGATTTTTTATATCTCGGAGGAGGCTATCCTGAGGTTTTCAAAAAGGAACTTAGCAGAAATAAAACAATGTTAAATTCCATAAGACAATATTCACAAAACGGTGGATATATATTTGCAGAATGTGGAGGATTGATGTATCTAACAAAGGAAATAGATGGGTTTGAAATGACGGGAGTATTTGACGGTATAAGTTATATGACCGATAGGCTGCAAAATTTTGGATATGTAGATGTTGAAATAAAAAATGACTGCCTTATCGGGAAAAAGGGAGATAAGTTTACAGGACATGAATTTCATAAATCATTATCCCAAATTAACTGTGTAAATCTATTGACGGTTAAAAAAACAATGGGAAACAGGATAACAGAGTGCGGATATCAGGTTAATAATACCTTTGCTATGTATCAGCACGTTAGTTTTCTTGGAAGTTTTAATATAATTGAAAATATAATAAGCAATATGAAGGGAGAATAGCGATGGAAGCAATATTACTTATAAGCCATGGAAGCAGAAGCAATGAGGCAGAGAAAACATTTTTTAGGGTGGCAGAGGAATTTGAAAAATTCATTGGAATGAAAGTATATCCAACGTTCATGGAGTTTAATAGACCGGGGATAGAGATGGCTATTGAAAATATGTATAGCGACGGAGTTAGAAAAATAATTGCAATGCCATATTTTTTATATTCTGGAATACACATAAAAGAGGATGTCCCAGAAATGTTGAAATGTGCAAAGGAAAAGTATAATGACTTAATCATAGAATTTGTAGGACCAATTGATTTTCATCCATTGATGCTTGAGATACTTAAGGAACGATTAGAGGATAAGAGGGTAAGAATATGATGTATATTAAAAATCCTAATGAGATAGAGAAAAGAAGCTTTGAAATTATAATGCCAAATTTAAAATTTACCCATGGCGAATTAGAATTGCCAGTAGTCTTGAGAGCAATTCACACTACAGGCGACTACGAATACGAAAACATATTAAGATTTAAAAAGGATGCAGTAGAAGTTGGGATAAAGGCACTTAAAGAAGGCTGCAAAATATTCACCGACACGCGCATGGCCTATTCTGGGATAAACAAAAGGACACTTGAATCTATAAACTGCAGCATAGATTGTTTTGTAGATAATCCGCTTGTATTTCAAAGGTCAAAGGAAGAGGGAATAACAAGGTCCATGGCTGCCGTTGACATTGCAGCACAGAATGGAGTGGATATATTTGTAATAGGCAATGCCCCAACTGCTCTTTTCAGGATAATAGAGCACATAAAAAATGGAACACTAAATCCAAAGCTTATTATAGGAGTACCTGTAGGATTTGTTGGAGCAGCCGAATCCAAGGAAGAGTTGAGAAAAATAGATGTTCCATCAATTTCAACTGTTGGCACTAAGGGAGGCAGCAATGTTGCAGCAGCTATATTAAATGCAATTCAATATCTGGCGGTGGAAAGATGTTTATAGTTCATGAGGGTAAAAGGTTAAGATGTGGTATAACAACAGGAAGCTGTGCCGCTGCTGCAACAAAGGCTGCATTGCTTGCTCTATTAGAAAAAAGCGTTGAAACCGTCGATATAAAAACTCCAGAGGATTTAATATTGAATATAAAAGTTGACGAAACAAAGGTTGAAGATAATTTTGGGACAGCCTGTGTTACAAAGGATGCAGGAGACGATATAGATGCTACAGATAAAATAAAGATATTTGCAAAGGTAAGATTTAGGGAGGATGATATTATAAATATAGACGGTGGAGTAGGAGTTGGAAGGTTTATTATAGACTCTCCCTATGGCAAAAAAGGGCAGGCAGCTATCAATAAGGTTCCGAGGGAGATGATTAAAAGGGCTGTTAGGGAGGTTACACAAAGGGGAGTAGATGTAATAATATTTGCACCTGAGGGTGTTGAGGTTGCAAAAAATACATATAACCCGAGGCTGGGAATAGAAGGCGGCATTTCAATTATAGGAACTAAGGGAATTGTTTATCCAATGTCGGATGATGCCATGAAAAAGACTATATACATGGAACTTGAGATGATAGTTAAAAGAACTGATAAGGTAATTTTCACCTTCGGAAACCACGGTGAAAATTATATTGAAAAGATAGGACTTAAGGGAGAGGTTGTTAAAACTTCCAACTACGTAGGAGATGCTCTATTATACGCAAAGGAGCTTGGCTTTAGGGAAATAAAAATTGTTGGACACATAGGAAAAATGTGCAAGATTTCAATTGGTGCCTTTAACACCCATAGCAAAATAGTTGATTCGAGGATGGAATCCTTTGTTTATTATCTAGCCAAGTTAGGAGCAGGCATTGATGTAATAAATAAGATTGAATCGTTTAAAACTGCCGAAGAGGCTGCAAATTATATTATGGATTCTGAATACGCAAAAGTCCTAGATAATATGAAAAAGGGAATCGAAGATAGAATAAAGGCCTATTTAAAGGATGAAACATTTAGTATTGAAGCTATAATATATACCTTCAGAATGTTAGGGTGATTATATGATTGTAGTAGGAATTGGTCCAGGAAATTTAAGATACGCAAGCTATGAAGCAATCGAAACTATAACCGATGCAGAAATGGTTGTTGCATTTAAGAGGGTCGGCAAGGATTTGGAAAGTTTGAGGGAAATAAAATACATTCAAAGGTTTGAGGAACTTTTAGAAATTAAAGAGGATTTTGTATTTGTAGTATCGGGGGACCCGACATTATACAGCGCCCTTGAATTTCTAAAGAGAAGGGGGATTAAAATAGATAGAGTTGTTCCATCGATATCATCCTTTCAGTATTTGATGTGTAAACTTCAAAAGAGCTGGAATGATGCTAAAATTATCAGTCTTCATGGAAGAAGGGGAGATTTATCAGATGTAAATAAAAATGGAATAACCATTATTTTTACTGATGATAAGTTCACTCCAGAATATATTTCTAATAAATTATTTGAAGAGGGATTTAATGGGAAAATTTATGCAGGATATAACCTTTCATATGAAGATGAATTGATATTAGAAAAAAATATAGGGGATGAGTTTGAAAATATATCAGACTTATCAATAGTGGTGGTGGAAACATGTTTATAAAGGATGAGGACTTTTTAAGGGACAGGGTTCCGATGACTAAATTTGAAGTCAGGAGTATTAGCATTGCTCTTCTTGACATAAACAAAGGGGATAAATTTGTAGATATAGGTGCAGGAACCGGAAGCATATCTATTCAGGCTGCATTATTAGGTGCCGATGTAGTTGCTATAGAAAGAGATAAAGAGGCTTTAGAACTTATTAGGAAAAATGCTGAAAAGTTTAAGGTTGAAATAGAGATTATCCATGCAAAGGCGGAAGATGTATTGAATGGTTTGGAGTTTGATAAGTGTTTTTTAGGCGGAAGTGGAAATGAAATGGACTATATTGTGGATATTGTTGATAGAAAATTAAGAAGAGGTGGAATAATTGTTGCAAATTTTATTAAACTCTCAAATGCAAATAAATTTATTGAAAATATGAGCTCAAAAGGATATAGTGTTGCAACAAGCCTTGTTTCTGTTTCAAGGATGGACGAAAATGGACTTTTGAAGGCAAATAATCCAATTTTTGTAGTTAAGGCAGTTAAATGTTTGGAGGTGCAAAGTTGAAAAAACTGATTGGAGTAGGAATAGGACCTGGAGATAAGGAACTTATAACACTTAAGGCGATTAAGGCGATAAAAAATTCAGATGTAATTTTTTTACCCTCCAGCAAAGGCAAGAGCCTTGCTGAACAAATTACAGAAGAATATATATTGGATAAAGAAAAGGTATATCTTGAATTCCCTATGGGGGAAGAAAACAGCGAAAATTATAAGATGGCTGCAAAAATCATTGATGATAAACTATCGGATGGGAATATTGGAGTGTTTTTAACTCTTGGAGATGCTTTAACATACAGCACATTTATTTATCTTTATGAAGAGCTGAAGAAATATGAGGTAGCAGTAGAAATAATACCTGGAGTAACATCCTTTAGCGCGGCCTTTTCAAAACTTAAAATTCCCTTTTCTATAAAGGGAGAGGCTGTATTAGTTACCGATAGGGATGTTGATGAAAAAATATTAAAAAAGGTCGATGGGGCGGTATTTTTGAAGGCTAATAAAAACAAATCTGCACTTGAAAAGTTGAAGGCAAACGGGTTTAAATATTACTACGTTAAAAGGTTGTTTTTGGACGGGGAAGCATTTTACACAGACGATAAATCCATATTAGAGGATAAGGATTACTTATCCTTACTGCTTGCAAAAAAGGAGTGATAAGATGGTTTATTTTATTGGAGCAGGTCCGGGAGATGTAGATTTAATCACTGTCAAGGGCAGGAAGGTTCTTGAGGGTGCAGACGTTGTAATATACGCAGGTTCGCTTGTTTCAAAAGAACACCTGAATTTCTGCAAGGAGGGTGCGATATTTATTGACAGCGCACCATTAACATTAGATGAGATTATTGAAAAAATAAAAAAATATAATGATGATGACAAAATAATCGTAAGGCTGCATACGGGAGACCCTACTATTTACGGAGCAATAATGGAGCAAATGGTGGAGCTTGATAAATTAGGTATAAAATATGAAGTAATCCCGGGAGTAAGTTCATTCACAGCAAGCTGTGCTGCACTGAAAAGGGAGTTTACCGTTCCAGAGATTTCACAGAGCATAATAATTACAAGGCTGTCAGGAAGAACACCAGTTCCAGAAAGCGAGGATTTAGAGCTTCTTGCAAGGCATAGAACTGCAATGGCAATATTTTTATCGGTTCAAAACATAGAAGAGGTTGTTGAAAAGCTAATAAGGGGCTATGGAGATGAAAATACTCCAGTTGCTGTAGTTTATAAGGCGACATGGAGGGATGAAAAGATAATTACTGGAACTTTGAAGGATATTTCAGACAAGGTTAGGGAGGTAGGAATTAAAAGCACAGCACAGATACTTGTTGGAAATTTTCTTAATTTAAGTTCTAAGAGCCTTCTTTATTCAAAGGATTTCCAACACGCCTTCAGGGAGGCTAAGAGATGATTGCGGCAATTTATTTTACTGACCAGGGTAAATTAATTGCAGATAAAATAAAGGATAGTTTTGATGATGTATTTCTTTTTTCAAAGCATAACTATAAAACTAATTTAGAAAACATATTTAATGAATTTGATAAAATAATATTCATATCGGCAACGGGTATTGCAGTAAGGACATTAGCACCTTTTATAAAAGATAAATGGAGCGACCCGGCAGTTGTTGTCGTAGACGATTTGGGAAGATACTGCATAAGCCTATTATCAGGTCACTACGGAGGGGCAAACGAGTTTTGCAACGAGGTTGCAAAAAAAATAAATGCTATGCCTATAATAACAACAGCTTCCGACTCAAGGGGATTTGTGGCGCTGGATTTAATTGCAAAGCGATATAACTTCTACATTGAAGATGCTCAAAAGCTAAAGGAAGTAACGGCATCTATGTTAAGGGGAGAGTATATCGATATTATATCAGATGTTGAATTGAATATTGATTATCCATACATTTCAAAGGATGCTACTAAAAAAGTTGTTATAACATATAGAGAGAAAACAGATTACGATAGTGATTGTATTTTACGGCCAAGGATATTAAACGTTGGTATAGGATGCAGAAGGGGAGTTTCAAAGGAAAAAATAATAAATGCTATTGAATTTGTTTTTAAAAAGAACAATCTTAGCATAAAAAGCATAAAGCAAATAGGAACAGTTGAGGTAAAAAGGGACGAGATTGGCCTATTGGAATTTTGCGATGAGATGAAACTACCAGTAATGTTTTTTACTTTAGGTGAGATAAAATCAGTTCAAGAGTATTTTGAAAAAAGCAGTTTTGTTGAAAATAATATTGGAGTTACATCTGTAGCAGAGCCATGTGCTTATTTGATGGGGAATGAAATAATTGTAAAAAAGACTGCTTTTGATGGTGTTACCATTGCAGTTTCTAAGGAGGGCTAAAATGGCTAAATTATATATAGTAGGGATAGGTTCGGGAAAAAGAGAGGACTTAACTATAAGGGCTTTAGAGTGTATCGACGCTTCAAAGGTTATAGTGGGTTATACTCATTATATAAAGCTTATTGAAGATTTATTAACAGGAAAGGAAGTTTATCAAACTCCCATGAAAAGCGAGGTTGAAAGATGCAGGGCAGCTATAAAGTATGTTAGGGAAGGATTGGATACTGCAATCGTTTCATCAGGCGATCCTGGCCTTTACGGTATGGCAGGGCTTATATTGGAACTTGATAGCAGCATAGATATAGAAGTTGTTCCTGGGATTTCGGCTGCATTTTTGGCTGCAGCAAGCCTTGGAGCTCCACTGATGCACGATTTTTGCACAATTAGCCTTAGCGACCTTTTAACACCATGGGAAGTTATTGAAAAAAGGCTTGAGAGCGCTGCTTTAGGCGATTTTGTGATTGCACTTTACAATCCCAAAAGCCACTCAAGAGTTACAAATATGGAAAGGGCAATTGAAATTATTTCAAAATATAGAAGCCCCAAAACACCTGTTGGGATTGTTAAAAACGCAAGGCGTGATGGAGAAGTTAAAACAATAACAACCCTTGAAAATATAAACTATGATGATATTGATATGCTGACTACAGTAATAATAGGGAATAGCAACACATTTATTAAGGATGGATATATAATAACTCCAAGGGGGTATAATATTTGATATGGGTTATATCAGGAACTTCCGATGCTAAAAGGCTGCTTAAAAATATACACGACAAAGTTAAATATATTGCAACTGTAGCTACAGACGAAGGAGAAAAGGAGTTTGAAGCGTTTAATGTGGTTTCTGGAAGATTGAATTATGAAGATATGATAAAATTCATAATAAAAAATGAAATAAAATTAATAATAGATATGTCCCATCCATTTGCAAAGGAAGTATCTGATAATGCAAGGAAGGCATCTGAAAAGATGAACATTAAATATATAAGGTATCTGAGGAATGACATAGAACTTGATGGGGCACTTTTGTTCGATGATTTTGAAGAGTGTGCAGAGTTTTTAGAAGATAAACAAGGGAATGTGTTCTTTACAATAGGCTCAAAAAACATAGGTGTTTTTGAAAAAATAAAAAGGGGCAGAAGATTTATATACAGGGTATTGCCTGCAGAATTCAGCATAGCAGAATGCAGAATTTATAATGTCCCAATGGATGATATAATTGCTATGAAGGGAACATTTTCAATAGAATTAAACGCCGCATTGTTCAAGGAATTTGGAGTAAAATATGTTGTGATGAAGGACAGCGGAGTTGAGGGAGGAAGCGTTGAAAAAATTCAAGCTTGTAAAATGCTTAACATAGCCCCCCTTGTCATAAGAAGACCAAAGGAAGAAGGATTTAATAATTTAAATGAAATAATGGAGCTTATTTTTAAAAATGAGTGGTGAGAAAATGATTGCAGTTTTAGGAGTTAACCCGAAGGTTGATATAAAGATACGTGAAAAATTGTCCATAATTGAAAAGAGAATAGAAGATAAACTCTATGCGCTTTTAAAATACACTGAAGAAGCTGTTATAATAAGCACCTGCAATAGAACTGAGGTATATTTATCATCTGAAGATTTAAACTATGATGAAATACTCAATATTTTAGGATGGACTAATTTTAAGGAATATGTTTTTATTTATGAAGAAAAAAATGCAGTAAAACATTTAATGCAGGTTGCATGTGGGTTTGACTCTCTTATTTTAGGAGAAGAACAGATTTTAGGACAGGTTAGGCATTCACTTGAAATAGCAAGGGATGCAGGAACCTGTGGCAGCGTATTGAACAGGCTTTTTGAAATGGCTGTTGCATGTGGAAAGGAATTTAGGAATAGGGCAAATCTTAACAAATACCCAGTTTCATCTGCATCTATCGTTGCTTCTGAAATACAAAATAGGGATATAAGAAATGTTCTAATATTAGGATATGGTGAAGTTGGTCAGCTTGTTTTAAAATATATTTTGTCAAAGGATATAAAAAAAGTTTATATAGCCATAAGGGATATAGGCAAATCCGAGAATATTGATGAAAAGGTTAAATTTATAGAATTTAAGGATTGGAAAAATTACATTCGTGATGTCGAGGCAATAGTTTCGGCAACTTCAGCACCCCATACGGTTATTAAAAAAGAGGATATCGACAAAGAAATGTTGATATTCGACCTTGCAGTTCCAAGGGATGTTGAGGAAGATGTCAGAGATGTTCATGGAGTTACCGTATTGGATATAGACGAAATTTCAAATATAAATCAGGAGAACATAAACGCACGAAAAGAAACAATGGAGAAAAATAAATATTTAATTGATAAATATATGAGCGATTTCTTTGAATGGTTAAAGCTAAAAGAAATAACACCATTGTTTATTCAAATACAAAATTTCAGCGATTATGTATATAAAAAAAGATTTAGGACCTTTAAGAACAAATATAAGAATTTAGACCTTAGAAAAGCAGAAATGCTGTTTAAAAGCACGGCTGACGCATTTGCCGAAAGGGCAATAAGCGTTTTAAAGGAAGAATATATAAATGGCAGGGGAGAAGAATGCAAGAGGATAATAGAGAAGATTTTCAGGGAATGAATTTTATTAGCCTAACCCTTTTGTCTGATAAAATAAGAGCTGGGATAATAGGTGCAGGAAGAGCAGGGCTTATTAAAACAAAATCCTTTATCAAAAACAATGTAAGCGTCGAAGTTCTATCGAATGAATTTTTAGACGAGTTTTATGAGCTAAAGTCAGACAAACTAAAGCTTATAAAAGGTGAATATAAAAGCGATTTTTTAAAGGATAAGCATATTGTAGTAATTGCTGTTGATGGCGATGTTAAGGATAAAATAAGAGATGACTGCGAGAGGCAGAATAAAATTTATATAGATTGCAGCAATTTCAAGGATGGAAATGCTCTTATGCCTATGCAGGGAAGGACTAAAAATATATATTACTCAGTTAACACATTTATGGGAAATCCAAGGGCGTCGGTTTTTCTTTCAGACAGGATGCACAATTTTTTGATGGATTTTGATGAGTTTGTTGGTTTTACAAGCAATATAAGAAGCAAAGCAAATATAAACAGAAAAGACATTATGAATTTTTTAAACAGTAGGGATTTTTATTTCATGTATAGGAAGGGAAAGCATAATCTGGTTTTAAAACTATTTCTGGAGGATTGTTATGATTAGAGTTGCAACGCGAAAAAGTTCACTTGCGGAAATTCAAACAGACATTGTTATAGATATATTAAAGCAAAAATTAAACATAGACTGCGTTAAACATTTTTACACAACCAAGGGGGATAAGATACTTGACGTTTCCCTCGATAAAATTGGAGGCAAGGGACTTTTTATAAAGGAAATTGAGATTGCACTTTTAAATGGTGAAGTTGATATTGCGGTTCATAGCCTTAAGGATGTTCCAACTGAACTTGAGGAGCAATTTGAGATTGTCGCAACTCCTATAAGGGAGGATGCCAGGGATGCATTTGTCTCTATGAAGGGTTTAAAATTCCAAGAGCTAAAAAGGGGTGCAAGGATTGGAACCAGCAGCATTAGAAGGGCAAAGATGCTAAAAAATTTAAGGGACGATATCGAAATAGTCCCTATAAGGGGCAATGTTCAAACAAGGATAGATAAGATTGAAAGAGAAAATTTAGATGGAGTGGTATTGGCGGCGGCAGGATTAAAAAGGCTTGGACTTGAAGGTATAATAACCGAATACTTTGATGTGGATGAAATGGTTCCAGCATGTGGACAGGGAGCCATTGCTGTTGAGATATTAAAGAGCAATCCTTTAAAGAATTTGATAAGCAAAATAGACGATGAGGATGTAAGAATTTGCACCGCTGCCGAAAGGAATATTATGACAATACTTAAGGGTGGATGCCACAGCGCAGTTGGAGCCTATGCTAAAATTATAAACGATAAGATTGAAATAATAGCCGTAAACGATGTGGATGGAAGGTTGAAAAAAGGAAAGATAACAGGTGATAAGAAGGATTATATAAAGATTTCCGAGGAAATTGCAAAATCACTGCTATAATGGAGGATGCCATGGGAAAGGTTTATTTAATAGGAGCAGGGCCCTATGATGAGGAACTTATCAGCCTTAAGGCAATCAGGGTTTTGAAAAAATGTGACGTAGTTTTATACGATAGATTGTTGAATAAAAGCATATTAAAGCATTTGAGGGACGATTGCAAATTGTATTATTGTGGCAAAGAGAGCGGAAGCCACTACAAGACTCAGGAAGAGATTAACGATATGCTCGTGGAATTTGCAAAAAGTGGTTATACAGTCGGTAGAATAAAAGGCGGGGACCCCTATGTATTTGGAAGGGGCTCTGAAGAGGCTTTAAGGCTTTTGGATGAGGGCATCGAGTTTGAGGTGATACCTGGTATTACTTCAGCTATATCAGCGCTGAACTATGCAGGCATACCAATAACACATAGAAAAATTGCACAGAGTTTTCACGTCTTTACTGGAAAGTCGGCGGGAGAGTTGAGCCACGACTGGAGCGTTATTGCAAAGTTGAATGGAACTATTGTTTTTTTGATGGGATTAGAGAGCATTGAAGATATTGTGAACAATCTCATGATTAATGGGATGGACAAAAATAAAAGCTGTGCAGTAGTTTCAAACGGAACTTCAGCAAGGCAGAGGGTTGTCGTAGGGCAGTTAGAAAATATTTCAAAAAAGGTTAAGCAGGAAGAAATTAAATCTCCTGCAATTATAGCCGTAGGAGATGTAGTAAAATTCAGAGAAAAATTAAACTGGTTTGAGAATAAGAAGCTGTTTGGTAAAAGAATTTGCATAACAAGGGCTAAGGAGCAGTCAAAGGAGTTCAGGGAAAAATTATTAGATTTAGGCGCAGAGGTTGTAGAGGCTAATTCTATAAGTATAAAGAACCTGAGCTCCAACCTTGATGATTATATCGACAAAATTATGATGTCAAATATAATCGTTTTTACAAGCACAAACGGAGTTGATATATTCTTCGATTATCTAGTCAGCAAAAGAATAGATATAAGAAAAATAAAGGCGAAGATTGCATGTATTGGCGAGAAAACTGAAGAGCAAGTGAAAAAAAGAGGAATTTTTCCTGAAATAGTTTCAAAGGAATATGTCGGAGAGGCACTATTTGAGGAGATTAAGAATCATTTAAGTGGAAAAGAAGTTGTTTTTCTTCCAAGAGCAAAGGATGCAAGGCCATTTTTAAAGGACGCACTTTTAAATTCAGGTTGCACAGTATATGAAGTTCCAATTTATGAAGCTGTTGAAGAGGAGGCAATTGATATTGATTTATCAGATGTAGATTATTTTACATTTACAAGCCCCTCTACAGTAAAAAATTTTATTAAGCTTTATGGAAAGGAATGCCTTGTAAACAAAAAAATTATTTCAATAGGGCCAATAACTAAAAAGGAACTTGAATATTTGGGTTTAGATTCATTTATGGCAAATAAATATACTGTTGACGGAATTATAGAAAAGATACTTGAATTGGAGGGATAGCATGTTTAAAAGAACGCGAAGATTGAGGGTTAATGAAAATATTAGAAGCCTTGTTAGAGAAACTTTTGTAAATAGGATGGATTTGATATACCCCATATTTGTGATTGAGGGCGAAAATATTAAAGAGGAAATAAACTCTATGCCAGGAGTTTTCAGGTATTCCGTTGACAGACTTCCTGAAATTATCAAAGAAGTTGAAGAAGCAGGAATTAGAGGGGTATTGTTGTTCGGAATTCCAGAGCATAAGGATGAATGTGGAACCGGAGCTTTTGAAGATGATGGAATAATTCAAAGGGCTGTAAGAAGGATAAAGGAAATATCAGATGTATATGTAATAACCGACGTCTGTATGTGCGAATACACAAGCCACGGTCACTGTGGAATTATAGAAGATGGCTATGTCGACAACGACAGGACATTAGAATATCTAGGCAAAATAGCTCTCTCACACGTTAAGTCGGGAGCCGATATGGTTGCACCATCGGACATGATGGATGGAAGGATTAGAAAGATAAGAGAGGTTCTTGATGAAGCTGGATATGTAAACACACCTATAATGGCATATTCTGCTAAATATTCATCGGCTTTTTATGGACCATTCAGGGAAGCTGCTGAATCCGCGCCTAAGTTTGGCAACAGGAAACAATACCAGATGGACCCTGCTAACATAAGGGAGGCTATGATTGAAATAGAAAACGATATTTTAGAAGGTGCAGACATCGTTATGGTTAAACCTGCGCTTGCCTACCTTGATGTTATACGCTGGGCAAGGGATAAATTCAATGTTCCAATTGCTGCATATAACGTCAGTGGCGAATATTCCATGATAAAGGCAGCAGCAAAGCTTGGTTACATAGACGAGGAGAGCGCCATGATGGAAACTTTGACTTCCATAAAACGTGCCGGCGCCGACATCATAATAACCTACTTCGCATTGAGTGCCATTCACTTGATTTCTTGACTTCTTGAGTTGTTTGACAATTCGGCCAAGCTTCACTGTAAAAAGTTTGGACTTTTAATTTTTATAAACTAGTCTTAGCAGAAAGAAGGTGAAGAATAGCGGGTTAATTTTTACCGCTAAATACAATATGAGAAACGAGAGCATATTTAATGAATCCCAAAAATATATGCCTGGAGGCGTTAATAGCCCGGTTAGAGCATTCAGGGGACTTAATATTAATCCTCCTGTGTTTAAAAGTGGTAAAGGGCAATACATCTATGATGAGGATGGTAAAAGATATATAGATTATGTTGGCGCATGGGGACCTATGATTTTAGGACACTGCGACGAGGATGTTGTTAAGGCGATTGAGGAAACTTCAAGAAATGCGATAGCATTTGGAGCGCCGACTGAGCTTGAGCTAAATCTTGCAAAGCTTATTTGTGAGACAACTGATATCGATATGATAAGATTTGTAAATTCAGGAACAGAAGCTACTATGAGCGCTGTAAAACTTGCAAGAGGTTTTACAGGTAAGAATAAGATTATTAAATTTTCAGGTTGTTATCACGGCCATTATGATGGTTTTCTTGTCTCAGCCGGTTCTGGAGTTATGACTCATTCAATTCCTGGAAGCGCTGGCATTCCTGTTGATAGCGTTAAAAATACTTTAATAGCAGATTACAACGATATAGAATCAGTTAGGAAATTGTTTGAAGAATATGGTGATGATATAGCTGCTGTTTTGATAGAGCCGATAGCCGGAAACATGGGGGTTGTTCCTGCAAAAAAGGACTTTTTAGAAGAGTTAAGAGTATTGTGCACAAATTATGAATCGCTTTTAATTTTTGATGAAGTTATGACGGGATTCAGGGTTGCCTACAAAGGTGCACGAGAGATTTATGGAATTGAGCCAGACCTTGTGACATATGGTAAAATTATAGGCGGTGGATTGCCCTGCGGTGCCTACGGAGGTAAAAGAGAGATTATGGAATACCTCTCTCCCATTGGACCGGTTTACCAGGCGGGAACAATGTCTGGAAATCCAATTGTAATGGCTGCCGGTTTAGCTACGCTTAATAAAATATATGAGAATAAAGATGTATTCTACACAAAGCTTGAAGGACTTGGAAAAACACTTGAGAGTAAAATGATGGAGGCTGCGAATAAAAGGGGAATAAATATTACTATAAACAGATGCGGCTCTATGCTTACTGCATTTTTTACTGACAGAAAAGTCGAAAACTATCATGATGCAAAGCAATGCGACGTAAATTTATATTCTAAGTTTGCAGAGAATATGATTTTAAACGGACACTATGTTTCGCCTTCACAGTTTGAGGCATTGTTTTTATCTATTAGGCATAGAGAAGAGGATATTGAGGAGTTTATAGAAACAATAGAGAAAATTTTTTAGGCTGCATGGCAGCCTATTTCTTTATCCAATTATATTCGTTATAATAATATTATATATGACTTAATTTTTAAAAAATTATGAAGGAAAAAGAAAGTATTTGTAGAATAATAAATATATAATAAATTTGAATAATTTTAATAATAGAAAATTATGCTGCTATGTTTAGGGGGATACGTATGCATAAAATGCCAAAAACAATAAAAATACTTAATAACATTAAAATAAAAAATTCAGTTATTATTCTCATTGCGACAATAGAGATATTCTTAATCTTAATATCATTGCTTGCAATTAATAATATGAAAACATTGAGAAATGACATAAATAGTTTATACAACGATAGGATTCTGCCTGCAAGTGAATTAAAGAAGATGGAAAAGGAATTTTATCAGATTAGACTTAGCTTTGACCAGATGTTATATTCAAATAATTATGATTCTAGCCTAGAAGCACAGATTTTATGGAAGAACAAGAATACAGACAAAATTCTTAGCAAATATAAAACATTTAATTTGAATGATGAACAAAAAAAGATGGTATCTTTGTTGGAGAACAACTATAAGCTGTATATAGAAAACATTTTAAATATTACGAATAAATTAAAGAATAAGGAAAACATATCAGTTGAGGATATTAGTTATTATAAAGATTTGAACATTAAAATCGAGAAATCCTTTGCCGATTCAATTAAGTTTAATGACGATATAGCGGCAATAGTTGTTAATAAGAGCAATGTTTCATTTAGTAAATCTATAAATACATTTGTTTATATATTCATTCTGATTACTTTATTTTCAGTATTTTTAGGTCTTATTATAGAGAAAATTATAAAGAATTCTTTAATGAAAATTAAACAAGTTGCTGAAAGATTGTCTGAATATGATTTTACTATAGAATTGGATGTAGAGGGCAAAAATGAACTTGCTCAGGTCAATAATTTATTAAAAAACATTATCGAAAATATAAAGGAAACGCTTAAACAAGTTCAAGAGAAAGCTGTAGAATTAACTGCACATTCAGAAAATCTTTTGACAAATTCAGAAGAGATGGCATCGTCATCACAAGAGCTTGCAAAGACAATGCAGCAGGTGGCAGAGGGTTCATCTTCACAGGCAAGCGATTTACAGGATATCGTAGGATTAATGTCAAATTTAACTGACAGTATAGAGAATGTATATAAAGAA
>NZ_LKHP01000019.1 GCF_001440545.1 Caloramator mitchellensis | reverse complement strand
AATCAGCTGCTCTACCGCTGAGCTAATGAAGCATCTAATTTTATATTAACAATTTATGTAAAATTGTCAAGAGTTACTACATTTCACCAGCCTGTAATTTCCATTGATTTTTCATTTCTTAGTGCTAAAATTATTTCTAACAGGGGGTGATGGTTATAAAACGTTTCACAAAAATCTATGCTGTTTTATTTATCCTAATCTTTCTTTTAAATTCCACAGCGATGGCAAGCACTCCAAATTATTATGTAAAAAACTATAATTCATTTTACAATTCACTTTATAATGCGATTTCTAATAAAAAACCAGCAATTACTCTTTATATTTACAAATATAGCAGCAGTAAATATCCTTTAGCGAATACTATTTTAAAGGCTGAGGGAAATAATAAAAATCTAAGGTTCATAATTTCATCAATAAGTTTAAAGTCATCTAAATCAGGAAACTATACAAAGTTTAGTATAAGTTTTAATTACAGAAACGGTGATGTAATTGTAAATAATCTTTCTGAGTTTCAAAATGCAATTTATAATGCTATAAGTTCTAAAAGGTCTAATGTAAAAATAATTATAAATAATTACAGCAGTATTTATAACTTAAATGGCCTTGATAAAACCAAGACTGAAAATGCTAATTTGTCCTCGAATATATATAGAATGCCCAACAGCAAAAAGGCAATTGTAGATGTAAATATAAGTTATGTTGAGCCCCACGAGGTTAAAGAAGATGCTTTAGCAAATACAAATGTAGATTTAACGGTTGATGAAATAAAAGAAAAGATAAATAGGGCAATCGATAACACCGAAGAAAAAGTTGTATTTGAATTTAACAGTCCAAATCAGATGGATATGGAGGAAATATCCAAAAAACTTGACGGTATTTACGATGAAAATCCAAACTCATACTATATAAAAGGATTTAATATTTATCAAACAACGCAAACTGTAGGTGGAGTTCCTGTCAGCAGAACAATTGAAGTAGTATTTAACTATAGTGATGAGATCAACAAAATAAAAGAAATGAAAAGCCAAGTTTTAGATGAGGTTAATAGAATTGTAACTCAAATAATAAACAACAATATGTCAGAGCGTGATAAGGTAAAGGCCATTCACGATTACATTGTAAACAATACAAAATATGATTATCAAAACTTCTTAAATGACACAATCCCGCATGAATCTTACACTGCCTATGGTGTATTGATTAAAAGGGTTGGAGTTTGCCAGGGCTATGCACATGCTATGTATCTTTTATTAAAGGAAGCTGGAATTGAAAATATTATTATAACGGGTTATGGTAAGGGGCAACCTCACGCTTGGAACCTTGTAAAGGTTGACGGTAAGTATTATCATGTCGATGCAACCTTCGATGACCCGATTGTAAATGGTGGAAGTATCCAAACACTGAAATATGATTACTTCCTGATAACTGACTCAAAAATTTCAGCCGACCACACCTGGGATACAACAAAATACCCCGCTTCAAATTAAAAGAGGTTCATTCGAACCTCTTTTTTAAGCATTATGATACCTATCCAGATTTGCAAAGCGGGTGTATTGACCAAGCCATATGAGTTCAACAGTTCCTGTTGGACCATTTCTTTGCTTTGCTATAATTACTTCTGCAATATTTTTCTTTTCCGAATCCTTGTTATAGTATTCGTCCCTGTAAAGGAACATAACCACATCGGCGTCCTGCTCAATGGATCCGGATTCTCTTAGGTCGGAGAGCATTGGCCTGTGGTCGGATCTCGCCTCAGGCGCACGGCTAAGCTGCGACAGAGCAATAACCGGAGCTTCCATTTCCTTTGCAAGCGCCTTTAGGGCTCTCGATATTTCAGAAACTTCCTGCTGTCTATTTTCTGTTCTTCTGCTGCCTGACATAAGCTGCAAATAGTCAACGATTATTATATCTAATCCCTTTTCAATTTTAAGCCTTCTACACTTTGAACGCATCTCATTTACTGAAATACCAGGTGTGTCATCTATAAAAATCTTGGATTCAGACATTGGCCCTGCAGCCCTTGCAAGCCTGAACCAATCCTCATCGTCAAGATCTCCTGTTCTTAACTTCAGCATGTCTATATTAGCTTCAGCACAGAGCATTCTATATGCAAGCTGCTCCTTTGACATTTCAAGCGAAAATACAGCAACGCTTTTCTTAGCCCTTAGTGCAGCATGAAGCGCAATGTTTAATACAAAAGCAGTTTTACCCATAGAAGGTCTTGCTGCAACAAGAACAAAATCTCCCTTTTGAAATCCTGATGTCTTTCTGTCAAGGTCCACAAATCCAGAAGGGATACCAGTTATCTCTCCCTTTGTCTTTGAAAGATGTTCTATGCTGTCAAAACTCTTTAGAATTATGCTGGAAATAGCCTCAAAGTCTGTATGGGATTTGTTTTGAGATATATCAAATATTGACTTTTCAGCAAAACCCAATACCTCTTCAACATCATCAGGTTCCTGATAACATTTTTCCATTACCTCGTTTGAAGCAAGAATCAACCTTCTTAAAAGAGCCTTTTCCTTTACAATCTTTGCATAATATTTTGCATTAGTAGTAGTAGGAACAGAAGTTACAATAGCTGAAATATAGCTAAGCCCTCCTACTGCTTCCAAGAGGTTTCGGCTTCTCAAAAGGTCCACAAGAGTGATCATATCTACTGGCTCGTCCTTGTTATATATCTCAAGAATGGCTTGGAATAATATCCTATGGGATTCTTTATAAAATTCCTCACCACTGTTTAGTATTTCAGTCACATCTGCAATTGCGTTTTTATCAAGAAGCATAGAGCCAAGGACAGACTGCTCTGCTTCTATATTATGTGGAGGGACTTTTATCCTGTCCATTTAACCGCCTCCTAAAAAACAACGCTCAAAACTTCTTCTATATTTGTAACAGGAATTATTTCAATTTCTAAATCCTTGTTTATTTCATCCATGTTTTCCTTTGGAACTATAACCTTTTTCATACCAGCCTGAATTGCGCCGTGAATTTTCTCGTTTACGCCTCCAACTGGCTTTATCTCTCCAAGAATAGATATTTCACCAGTTATTGCAACATTCTGCCTTACCTTCTTTTCAGTAATGGCGCTCAAAATTGCAACTGTTATAGCTGCACCGGCAGAAGGCCCATCGACATTTCCTCCGCCTATGATGTTTACATGGATATCATAATTTGAAATATCCTCGCCAGTCAATCTTCTTATAACCGAGGCTGCATTGAAAACCGAATCCTTTGCCATACTTCCAGCAGTTTCATTAAATCTAACACTTCCATTTTCCTTTGGAAATGCTGCAGCTTCAATCTCGAGAATGCTTCCTATAAATCCTGAAACAGCAAGCCCAAATACCTTTCCTACCTCCATTCTATCAGAAGCATATTCTTTATAATATGGAGTCAGCTTTGAAAGGGATATTATATCTAAAACATCCTGCTTTTTTATTCGAATATGCTTTATATTTTTATTGTATAAAACATATCCATAGGCATCGGCAAGTATATTAATAGCCTTTCTACCTTCTATTGTATACTGGCTTATTATTTCTGGGACATCATCATCTATCTTAATTTTTAACTTTTTCGCTGCGTTTAAAACAATCTGTTGAATATTTTTTTTAGAAAGGGGCTCAAAATATACCTCTGCACATCTTGACCTTAATGCAGGGTTTATTTCTTCAGGGCTTCTTGTTGTTGCACCGATAAGAACAAAATCAGCAGGCGCCCCGTCGTTGAACAACATCTTTATATATTCAGGCACATTCTCATCATCAGGGTCATAATAAGAAGATGAAAATTCAACCTTCTTATCCTCTAAAACCTTTAACAATTTATTCTGAAGGAAATAGTCCATTTCGCCTATTTCATCTATGAACAATATTCCACCGTGAGCCTTAGTAACAAGCCCAAGTTTTGGCTCCGGCGTTCCTGTTTCAGCAAAGTCCCTTTTACTTCCCTGATAAATAGGGTCGTGAACCGAACCCAAAAGAGGGTTAGTTATATCTCTAGGGTCCCATCTAAGGGTTGTCCCATCCACCTCAACAAAAGGTGCCTCATCGCTAAATGGAGTAGACCTTAGCATCCTGGCAATTTGAAAAGCAAGCCTTGCAGTTGTTGTCTTTCCAACGCCTGGAGGGCCGTATAATATAATATGCTGGGGATAGGGTGAAGCAAGTTTTGAAAGAATTGCAGTAATCGCCCTATCTTGTCCAACAATTTCATCGACTGAACTTGGGCGCAGAACTTCCATAATTGATTTTGAAAGCTTTACGGTTTCGAGCTTTTGAAGTTCAGCAAGCTTTTTAAGAGTCTTGCTGTTTTCTGGACCCTTTCTTTTTTTCATGATGCTAAGTTTTAAATCATCAATAAATTTTTCATTATGGTTTTCTAATAACTCTTCAACTTTCTTTTCTATTTCTACTTCAACTTTTCTCTTTGCAGTTAAATAGGCTATTTTTTGCTCAATTTCGTCCATTACTTCAAACGGGTCATCTATAAAATCATCCTTTTTTAACAGCATCTTTTGAAGAGCATATATCTTTTCGTTCATATCGTCGCTCAAAATATATTCAAGAACTTCTTCGCTCTCAAATGCATTGTTTAAATATTCATCACCATAAAGATTGTATAGCATCTCTAAATATGAATTAACTTTTACTTCCAGTTCTTCGTATTGCATCTTGATTAGTTCTTGTATCTTTCTATTTTTCTTTGCTGTGTTTGATTTCATGTAATCTTCCTTTCTTACTGCGCTTTAATGTTTACCTTGAGCTTTGCCGAAACCTCTGGGTAAACTTTAATTTCAACATTATATACCCCAGCCATTTTAATCGCATCGTCAAGTTCAATCTTTTTCTTGTCTATTTCAATTCCATGCTGCTTTTTAAGTTGTTCTGCTATATCCTTAGAAGTTATTGAACCAAACAATTTTCCATTTTCTCCAGCCTTAACAGTTAACTCAACTGTAAGTTCAGATATTTTCTTTGCAAGTTCCTTAGCCTTTTGAAGTTCTTCCTTCTTTTTTTGCTCTTCCATTGCCTTTTGAGCTTGAACCTGTCTTAAACTTCCTTCAGTTGCTTCTATTGCAAGGTTTCTTGGAAATAAAAAATTTCTTGCGTATCCATCGGATACGTTAACAACATCTCCCTTTTTTCCAACACCTTTAACATCTGCATTAAGTATTACCTTCATCTTTTGTCACTCTCCTTTAGATATTTATTTATAGCTTGTTCTAATAGCTTTTTAGCATCGTCTATAGAAATATTTGATAATCTTGCACCTGCAATTGTCATATGCCCTCCGCCGCCAATGCTCTCAAGTATTAGCTGGACATTTATATCTCCAAGCGACCTTCCGCTTATCATAACTTCGTTATCTACATTTGCAAGCACGAAGGACGCCTCAATACCATCGATTTTTAAAAGGTCATCGGCTGCCTGAGGAACTATAATAAAATTGTCTACATGTCCCCTATGAAGTGCAATGGCTATTCCATTTTTTATTTCTGCACTTTTTATAAGTTCTACTCTTTGTATAAATGTTTTAAAATCATCAGCAAAAAGTTTTTTAACCTCTATAAGGTCGGCTCCCATCTTCTTTAGAAAACCTGCTGCTTCAAATGTTCTTGTTCCTGTTTTGTGGGTGAAATTTTTAGTATCTACATATATTCCAACCATTAAAGCCTGAGCCTCAACATCCTTTAATTCTACCTTTTCTACCATATATTGAATTAGCTCAGTTACCAGTTCAGCAGTTGATGAGGCATATGGCTCAATATATGAAATGGTTGCATTATCAATAAAATCAACGCTCTTTCTGTGGTGGTCTATGACTACTATATTTCTTACTTTATCTAAAAGTTCGGGATATTCAACAAAACTTTTTCTGTGAACATCAACTACTATTATTAGGGTAGTTTCTTTTACTATTAAATTAGCTGTTTCATTTGTTATGAATACACCCTCATATCCTCTATTATTAACTTTTTCCATTATTTTTTCAATGGATTTATTTACCTTATTAAGCATTATATAGGTATTCTTTCCCTTTAGTTTGCAGCCTCTATACATTCCAAGCGCTGCCCCCATTGAATCAAGGTCTGGTGATTCATGTCCCATTATTATAACTTCAGTTGACTGGTTTATAAGCTCGGATATAGCATGGGCAATAACCCTTGCCTTAACTCTTGTTCTTTTTTCCACTTCCTTGCTCCTACCACCGAAAAATAAGAGCCTATCGCCATCCTTTACGACTGCCTGGTCCCCACCTCTTCCAAGTGCCAAGTCCTTAGCAGCTATTGCATACTGGTGAGTTTTATATGGATTGTCACCATTAATTCCAACACCAATGCTTAGAGTTACAGGTATTTTGTTTCCAAACGAAATTTCTCTTACCTCATCAAGAATAGCAAATTTGCTGTCAATTAGTTTTGAAACGAATTGTTCTTCAAATACAACTACATATTTGTTTACATCGTATTTTCTTACAAGGGCATTAAGGCTGCTTGTAAATGTATTTATTTTCTTATCTATTTCAGCAATTAAAAGGGGTCTGTTTATCTCCTCCATGCTCTTTAGAACTTCATCGTGGTTGTCTACTTCAATAAGTGCAACTACCATCTTTCTTTCATTGTGGTTTTCAAGAAGATTATAGTAGTCGGTTTTGTTTATAAAGTAAAATATATAAATATTTTTTCTGCTCGAGGATTTTGATTTAACTATATTAATCATTACATCGTAATACTCATCCTCAATCTTTACTTTTGATAACTCGTTGATATTTTTTTCGGATATTTTTGTTAGATTAATTTCCCCAATTAAAGTATCTATCTTTTTTCCATGTGGATTTTTAAAAACATTTTCAATAAAGGGGTTGTTTGCCCAAATCATCTTTCCGTCGTTATCTGCAATAACAAGGGGTATTGGTATCTTTGACAGAGTATTTCTGCCTGCAACATCTATATTGCTGGATATATCTTCTATTAGCTTAAAAAACTCATCCTTCTTCAACTTTACACTCTTGAAGTTGTAAAATAGAAGAAGTATATATATAGACAAACCAAAATAAAATATATAGATGTTGAAATAGGCGATTATAATTAACAGAATAGCTATTATAATCATATAGATTTTTACATTCGGGATAAAATTTCTAAATTTATTATCCATAATAAACCTCCATTATTTTGGAGAATCCTTTAATCTTGATATATCAAGCTTCCTTAAATTCAATGAATAGTCGATTATTCCTACTATAAAAAGCAAGTTTCCAAACGAAGTAAATACAAAAAACATAATAAGTAGCCTGAGAGACTTTGCAAGTCCTCTTTTTTCAAGATAAAAGCTCAAGGCTGCAAGCCCATTTATTGTAAATACAAACATCATAAGATACATTGCGTTTAATAGTATTGCTTCGCCCCTGTTTAATCTCATATAGGCCGCTAAGTAGCCTAATAGGATTAATAACATCAGCGTCAGAGCAAACTTTGCTGGGATATACCAGTTCGAAAACTTAGGAATGTCCTCAAGTTTGATTCCAAACCTTGAGTATATTTTTTTCGCAAAGAAATATGTTATTACCGATGATAATATGCCATGAAAAATAAGAGCCGTTGGTATTAACATCATCATGGTTTCCCTTGGTGGAATTGATTTAAATATTGCCTCTGTCGTTTCCTTTGGTATTCCCATTTTGCTA
Source organism: Caloramator mitchellensis (assembly GCF_001440545.1). NCBI lineage: Bacteria > Bacillati > Bacillota > Clostridia > Eubacteriales > Clostridiaceae > Caloramator > Caloramator mitchellensis. The sequence continues at coordinate 26,744 of NZ_LKHP01000019.1, read as the reverse complement.
TACATATTTTTTGCTGTATCCAAACTTCTGTAAAGTTCTTCAAATGCCATTTTTATATAATCCTGCCCTGCAATAAGCCCAAATAGCTTTATTGATGCTGTAAGGGATATTATATTTATTATTACCATGACAAATATCATAGTAAATACGTTAGCCCTTTTCTTTATCATGTATCCAAGCGCTATTCCCAATAGGCCGTTTGTTATTGCAAATCCAAAGGCAGTGTATGGGTCTGTAAATAATAGAATTATTATCGTCGTTGCCACAAGGCTTGTTATGCTGTATTTGTATCCATGTTTTATTTGAACAAGTGCAAGGGGCAATGGCCACATAAATAGCCCGATGTAATAAAAAACAGGGATATATATGCTTATAAGTATTAAAACTACTGCTATTGCTGTCAAAAGTGACGATTCAATCAATGATTTTGTTGAAGTTTTTTGCAAATCTTATTCCCTTCCTTCCTTTAAATATGTAATAAGGCTAAGGTAGTCCCCTTGTTCTTTGTTGTTTTCTTCTGAAAGGCTAACTCTTAACTTTTTAATTATTTTTTCATCTATCGATGAATAATCTATTCCAAGTTTTTTTGAAAGCAAATATGAAAGTATTATAATCTGTGATATTTCATCCTTTATCTCTTCTACATTTGCTCTATTTCCCTTGAGCATAGAAATATGCAAATCTGCGACAGAGGTTAGCAAAAATGTTTTATAATTTTCTATAAGTCTTATATTACCCATTATATCCATGTCTTCCCCCATAATAGCACCCCCTAATATATTCTTAATGTTATGCTACAACAACTTTTTCGAATAATCAAGTAAAATAAAAAGTGCCATAAAGGCACTTTTTATCATTACTCAGTTGTAAATGGCAATAAAGCAATGTTTCTTGCTCTTTTAATAGCAATTGTCAATTCTCTTTGATGCTTTGCGCAGTTTCCAGAAATTCTTCTTGGAAGTATCTTTCCTCTTTCAGTTATATATCTCTTTAACTTTCCGAGGTCTTTGTAATCTATATGTTCTGATTTATCCATACAGAAAGCGCAAACTCTCTTCTTTGCTTTTCTTTGTCTTGACTGCTTCTTGTTAACGTTTGACATCATTTCCCCTCCTTACCTAATTTTTTAGAATGGAATATCGTCTTCACCATCGACAGGGAAGAAATCTCCTTCATCCGTTGCTATTTCATCATTAGCCTTGAATGCACCCGTTTGTTCTTTAGCTCTATCAAGGAATTTAACCTCGTCTGCTATAACTTCTGTAGCATATCTATTTGTTCCATCCTGAGCCTGATACTTTCTCGTCTGAATAGAACCAGAAACTGCTATAAGTCTTCCTTTTGTGAGATTGTTTGCAACTAATTCTGCAAGCTTTCTCCAGCAAACAACAGGGATAAAATCCGCTTCCCTTTGACCACTTTGGCCTATATAGGGTCTATCAACAGCTAAAGTAAAGGTGGTCACAGCAATACCCGTCCCTGCTGTATATCTTATCTCAGGATCACGAGTCAATCTGCCTATCAATATTACCTTGTTCATGACTCCACCACCTTATTAATCAAGTTTGATAACGATATGTCTTATAACGTTATCGGAGATTTTCAACACTCTGTCTAATTCCTTAGGTAATTCTGGGTTTGATGTGAAGTTAATTAAAACATAGAATCCTTCATTGAAATCGTTGATTTCATAAGCAAGTCTTCTCTTGCCCCATTCATCTACATTGTCAATTACTCCACCACCATTTTCGATAACACCCTTCACCTTTTCAACTGTAGATTTAACCTCTTCTTCAGTTAGGTTTGGTGCTATAACAAATAGTGTTTCATATCTTTTCATACTCTACACCTCCTCCCTCTGGACTTACGGCCCACTTGTGTGGGCAGGGACTATAATATTCTAACATATATATCATTCATTTGCAACATTATCCGGTGCATTTGATTTGATTATTTTTTTTACTGATTTTTCGAATTTACTCCTCGGAAGCATCACTATCCTGCCGCACTGCACACATTTTATCTTAATATCTGCCCCGAGTCGTATTACTTCCCAGTTTTTACTTCCGCATGGGTGTTCCTTTCTTGTTTCAACAATGTCTCCAAGATAAAATTCCTTCAAAATATCACTCCCTTTCTTTGCTGTATATTATTCTTTTTGGATATGGTATTTCAATTTTTTCCTTATCAAATTCCATCTTTATTCTCTTTCTAAGTTCCATTTCTGCTTCCCACTGCTTCATAGGTATTGTTTTTGCAACGACTCTTATATCAACTCCGTGCTCTGAAAGTTTAACTACTCCTAACACTGTTGGGCCTTCTACTATATAATCAAGCTCCTGTTTCATTTTATGGCAAACATTATTTAATACCTCTACTGCTCTTTCAATGTCATCCTCGTATGAAATAGAAACATCTACAAGAGCCCTCATATTTCCTCTTGATTTATTTGTAACTCTGTTTATTGTTCCATTTGGAATAATATGAAGTTCACCAGAAAAATCCCTTATCTTTGTTACTCTTAAACCTAATACCTCAACAATTCCAGAAAAACCGTCAATGCTTATATAATCTCCAACTGCAAACTGGTCTTCAAATAATATAAAAAATCCTGATATAACATCTTTTACAAGGCTCTGCGCTCCAAAGCCTATTGCAACTCCAGCAACCCCGGTTACCGCTATAAGCGTCTTAATATCAAAACCCAACGTTTCCAAAACCCAAATTGCTGAAACAAAATAAATTATGTATCTCAATAAATTTTTAAATAGCTCATTGAGCGTGTCTGCCTTTTTATCATTAAGGCCAAATCTTGATTTTTTATGACCTTCGAAAAATTTATGAATTAACTTGCTTCCAATTGAAATTGCTATTTTAGTTATAATAATTATTATTATGGCTTTAATGAATACTGAAAGATAATACAACAATTGATTTTCCGAAAAAATGCCTTTGCTGTATAAAAAATCTCTAAACAAATTAACACCTCCTCATAGTCTTTAGTCTATAATAAAGAATAAAAAATATCAACAAAAAAGCACATCTAAAGAAACCTTTAGTGTGCATTTAATTCAATTGTTTCAAATATTCGCGACTCATCAAATTTGTATAGCATCTTCACTCTGATTTTTTGATTTTTGATAAGTTCAATTACCTTGTCCAAGTCGTCAGGTTTTATTTTGATTGAAATGCCACAGCTTTTTGTTATTTCCCTCGGGGTTGGCATTATTGTTCCCTGAATCTTTTCTGACTTTATAACGCTTTCACATTGTATTGCAAAGTTTGTGCTGTCAAATGTAATAAGAATGTTGCTCATACCATCCCTCATATCTTTATAGTCTTTGTTGAGTTCATCTTTTCAACTATCGTATACATATTTGTGACGCTGCCTACCTTTAGATTCTCCTTAAGGTTGTAAAAATCAAGGCATGTTCCGCAGGATAGTATTTCAACTCCAAATTCTTCTAATTTTTTAAGGCTCTCTAGGACATCTGAACCTTCTGATGTCAGTTTTACCCCTGCGTTAAGAAAAATAAGCGTGCCTGGTTTTTGTGTAGCTTCGGTTAACGAATAAATAAAGCTTTTCATTAAAAGGGCTCCAAGGCTATCGTCACCATTTCCAAATTTATCAGAAGCAATAACATATGTCAAGCCTGTTTCAATTGATATATTTGAAATATCACATACAACAGCATCATCAACTTTTTTTACATCACCTTGCTTTCTGGCATAGAAATGGTATAATCCTTCTTTTTCTTCCATGGTAAATAAAAGATTAGCACTTGATAAATACTTTTTAACGTTTTCCCTTGAAGATTCATTGTCTACAATTACTTCTATTTCATTAAAATCAGGTGACTCAACCTCTTTTTTTGTAAGTATAACAGGTTTTGGACAAGTTAAACCTCTACAGTCAACTATTTTCATTTTACCACCACCAATAAATTTTATCCTAAGTTAAATATAAGCAATTAATATTTAATATAAAAGCATTATAGATAAAAGCTATATTGTTTAAACTTAAAATTTATTTTTTCAATACTTCTATTTTTTTAATAATAGGAAAGATTATATTGTAGTTGTAAAAATACTTAGCAATTTTTGAAGTTTCTATGCTGCTTTTAAATGCGTTGTTATTAGGTAAAACGCTAACTACTGGAGTTATTATAGCAAGAATCAAAAATATTATAAAAATCCATTTTACAAATCCAAGACCAAGTCCTAATAATTTGTCTATAATTCCTATTTTGCTTCTTCTTGTTTTAATTCTTATATTGTCTCTTATGATTGAAAAAATAATTGTTAATATTAAGAAGGCAAAAAAGTAACATGCTGCGTTTAAGAATAATAAAGTGACTGTTTGAGCTATTTTTTCTTTATTTCCTACTAAATTTAATATACTAAGCGCAGCAGATGCATTTAAACTCATTTTTTTCAAAAAAACATTTTGCATTTGATTATAAATTGGGGTATTGTATATAATAAAAGAGGTAATATATGGTGTTATAACTTTTGCAAAATATATTGAAAAAACTATTGATAAAACTTTTAGTAAAGATGCGATAAATCCCCTTTGCATTCCATCAATACAACCATATAATATTAGTAATAGAATTACAAAATCAACTATATTAAAACCATGTATGTTCATAAAACTCCTCCAATTTTATTTTTCGAGGTGATTGAATGTTTGATAAGAATTTTTTAATTAGAGCAAAGCGAACGTCAATTTTCATTCTTATATATACAGCTTTATTTGCATTGTTCTTTGGGACTTTAAATTTGACTGTCCCATTCGTTCTTGCAATTATTATAGCATTAATTAACAGGCCATTTAATGAGTTTTTGATTAAAAAATTAAAGTTGCCACCAGCAGTCTCATCTATTTTAACTACTATTGTTTCGTTTACTGTTGTTTTTTCTTTCTTAATAGTGGCAATAGTTAATATTTCTGCTGAAATAAAGGACTTGCTGCTTAAAATTCCAAATGTAGATTATTTGTATCCATATATTCAATCTATTGTTGTTAGACTACAAGAGCATATTGAATCTGTTGATCCAACAATAATAAGTAACATTCAATCGAGCTTAACAAGGGTATTTTCGTCGACTTTTAATATTATTCAAATGTTGTTAAATAAAATATTAGCATTAGTTTTTACTCTTCCTTCTATATTTATGATAATAGTTATAACATTTATTGCAACATATTTTCTTAATTTAGACCTTTTAAAATTTGAAAACAAAATTACAAATATTTTTTCTGAAGAGGGTAAAAGAAAGTTTTCAGAGTTTTCGCATGAATCTTCTAAAATGTTACTTGGATATGTAAAATCCTACTCAATTTTGCTTTCTATGACCTTTTTCGAAAGTTTGATAGGTTTTAGTATTTTCAGAGTTAACTATGCATTGCTTTTAAGTTTTCTTTGTGCATTCTTAGACATATTCCCTATATTAGGCATAGGGACAGTATTTTTCCCGCTCGCTATTTATTATGTTATTATAAAGAACTATTTTACTGCATTAGGTTTGATAATAGTATATATTCTAATTACAGCAGTGAGACAAATAGTTGAACCTAAATTAATTTCGTCAAATCTTGACTTGAATCCTGTTATGGTTCTGGCAGCAATTTTTATTGGCATAAAGGCTTATGGTTTCTTAGGAATGCTTTATCTAATATTTTTAATGGTATTTTATAAAATTTTAAGAAAAATAGATGTTATATAGAATATTTAGCCTCCCTTTTGGAAAAACTCTCTAATAGATTAAAAGGGGAGGTTTTTTCATGCTTCAAGAAAAGAAACTTTATTATTCTATTGAAACAAATAAACCTAATTCAGCTTTCCATCTATCCAATCAGATTTCTAGCCTAGTGATAAACGAGGCTAATAATAGAGATATAGTTGTTATGTGCATAGGGACTGACCGTTCAACTGGAGACTGCCTTGGACCTCTTGTAGGCGAAAAACTTAGTAAGTCGTATATCTTTAATGAACTAAATGTTTTAGGAACTCTTGAGAAACCTGTTCATGCTAAAAATTTAGACCAGAATCTTGAATACGTGTATTCAAATTTTAAAAATCCATACATAATCGCAGTTGATGCATCGCTTGGAAAATATGAGAACATAGGAAGGATAAATCTTTATTATGGTCCGCTATTTCCTGGCGCAGGAGTAAATAAAAAACTCACTCCAGTTGGCGATATTTCGATAACTGGAATTGTAAACATGTCTGGTTTTATGGAATATTTGATTTTGCAAAATACAAGGCTGTCTCTTGTCATGAAAATGGCTGACACAATATCCTTTTCATTATATATGGGGCTAAAAAGATACTTTGAACACAATAAAGCAAGATTTCTTTGATTACTTCTTTAATTTGGGTATATTTAAAAAACCTCCTGCTAAAAATATAAGCAGGAGGTTTTTATATGACAATCAGCATCGATGATAGATTAGAGAATTTATTCAATGAGCTTAAAAATTTAGGTTATGATGTTCATAAATTTAGCGAGCGAGTAATTTCAGATGCCTACATCTATTCTGAAAAAGATATTCCATTATATCAATTAAACAACAGTTTATCTGCAAAGGATACTGGCTCCCTTATAATCAACTGCGATAACCTTAGCTTAAATGATATTATATATTCATTGCATCACAAAACCTATTCCCCGCTCTTTTAGTGGCAGTTGCCACTATTTTTTATTAATTGCATCCTTTAACACTGTTTTCTCTTCCTCCGACAAGTCATATTTCGAAATTCCATTTTTTATAGGCTTTGCAAATGTAGTGCTGTCGTTTCTTCCGTATATTCCTGTGATTATTACTCCATCGTTATTTTCATCTAAAAGAGCTATCGAAAAACTTAAATCCGAACCGACATCGTCAAAGGCCTTATATCTTAAAACAGAAACTTTTTGTATGCTATTTTTAAGTCTATGGTCAATATCCTTATACATTCCTTCAATTTCTTTTGCTGTTTTTAATACTTCCTCCGTCTTATTGTTATTTTCAATCAGAAGTTCTTCTATGCTCTTTCCAATGCTTCCCTTCATCATTTTTTTATATCTTTTTTCAAGTCTTGAAATTTCAACCCTGTTTAATATATCCATAAATAAAAGTATAATGACTAATACAAATAGTGCCAATATAATTGGAAGTTCAAAAGCCTGAATACCTGATAAAATCATATCCATATCCTACACCCCTTCAAAATGTTTCACGTGAAACATTTATATGTTTAATAGTTCTAAAATCCTTTGTAAATCAGAATCTGAGTAGTATTCTATTTCTATTTTTCCTTTGTTTTTTCCATTATTTATTTTTACCTTTGTTCCAAAGAACATTTGTAATTTTTCTTCAACATCTCTAAAATGAACTTCCTTGTTCTTTTTCTTCTTTTCTTTTTTCTCTTCTAATATTTCTTTAACCAATTTTTCAGTCTGCCTTACGTTTAAGCCTTCATCTACCACCTTTTTTGCGATATTGAACTGAAGTTCATTATCTTCAATCGAAACAATAACTTTCCCATGCCCTTCGCTTAATTCGCCATTAATAATATAATTCAAAACCCTTTCATCGAGGTTTAAAATTCTAAGAGAATTTGCAATGGCACTTCTTGACTTTCCAACTCTTGCTGCTATTTCTTCCTGTGTCAGTTCAAATTCCTCCATTAGTCTTTTATAAGCAAGTGCCTCTTCAACAGGATTTAAGTCCTCTCTTTGAATGTTTTCAATAAGAGATATTTCCATTATCTCTCTTTGGGATAGTTCCTTTTCAACAATAGGAACTTTTTTGAGTCCAGCAATTTTTGCTGCCCTCCATCTTCTCTCTCCAGCAATAATCTTATAAAATTCGCCCTCTCTTTTTACAACGATAGGCTGAATTATTCCATGAGATTTTATTGATTCTGCAAGGGCGTTTATTTTTTCTTCATCAAAATTCCTTCTTGGTTGTTCATCGTTTCTAAATAACTTATTAATTTCAACTTCCTGAACGTTTCCCTTTTCCTCTGTTTCAGGAATCAAAGCCCCAAGTCCCTTTCCAAGTGCACTTTTTTTGGCCATTATTACTCATCCCCTTCTAAATACAAAAATTCTTCAGCTAGTTCTTTGTAGCTTTTAGCACCGGTAGAGTTTTTATCATAGAGCATTATAGGAAGTCCATGGCTCGGCGCCTCTGCAAGCCTAATGTTTCTTGGAATTATAGTAGTATAAACCTTTCCTTTAAAGTATTTTTTTACTTCCTCAACTACCTCAATTGAAAGATTTGTTCTTCCATCGAACATGCTCATTACTACTCCCTGTATTTTAATATCTGGATTTAAGTTCTTTTTTACAAGGTTAATAGTATTCATGAGTTGACTAACTCCTTCGAGAGCATAAAACTCACACTGTATCGGAATTAATACGCTGTCTGAACCTGTGAGAGCGTTTATAGTCAATAGTCCAAGGGATGGCGGACAGTCTATAAAGATGTAGTCAAACTCGTCCTTTATTTCTCCTACTGCCCTTTTAAATATCTTCTCCCTTTCATCATTAAACGTCATCTCAATTTCAGCGCCTGCAAGTTCAACTGTTGATGGAAGAAGATACAGGTTTTCAATAACTGTTTTAACAATTGCCTTGGATGCAATGTCGCTTTTTTCTTGTTTTGCATATTCAATTATAACATCATACATGGAATATTCAAGTTCGTCCTTATCAATTCCAAGCCCGCTTGTTGTGTTCCCCTGAGGGTCAATATCTATCAATAATACCTTTTGCCCCATTGAAGCAAGATATGATGATAAATTTATCGCTGTTGTAGTTTTTCCTACTCCACCTTTTTGATTAAAAATAGAAATTACTTTCCCCACTATACCACCCCTAGAATATTTTAAAGCTTTTCATAATATATATTTTACAGCATTATTTTTATTATTAAAATACAGTAGGTGATATTATGTTAAAAATTATTTTATCAACTTTTATTGTAGTATTTCTTGCTGAGCTTGGAGATAAAACTCAGCTTGCAACAATGCTGCTTTCAGCAAAATCAAATTCTAAGTTATCAGTTCTCATTGGAGCAAGTTTGGCTCTATTTTGCACATCCTTAGTCGGCGTTTTATTTGGTTCCTTTATTGAAAAGTATATCTCAAAGAATACGTTAAACACCATTTCAGCAGCAGTTTTTATTCTTGTTGGGGTTATTATACTGCTAAAAAAATAAAAACTTCAGCAATATATACTAAATTTAACCCGTTGTATTAAAATTCAGCCTTGAATATCTAACACTATTAGTGAACAACAAGTTGTTATACATTATAATTTAAATCAATTTCCACATTTTAATGAGCACACTTGTCTTAAGCTAACAGGTGCACATTAACTCCTGTATCTGACTTTCACCTAAAAGATTTCTCCTATGCCGGTCACACAAAAAACCCTGTAAAAGAAGTTAAATCTCCTTTCACAGGGTTTTGTCCAAATTGCCAAACAATTCAAGAACTCAAGAAGTCAAGTGAATGTCACTCATTACTTCTTTGGAATTCTTACTATAATCTCCATGTATTCATCGTAGTCCTTATGTCTGTAGTTTGCATCGATGCCGTTTTTGAGCATTATATCCTTAATCGTGTTGGTTATTATTCTTGGATTTATAACCCATTTGAACTTAACCTTTTCTTTTTTGTCTTCCTTTTTCTTTTCAACACCGTTTGGGTTTTTGATTATTCTTTCAATCATCTCTTCGGTTTCTTTTACATTTAAGTTTTCTTTTATAACTTCTTCTAATACTGCAAGTTGGAGGTTTTCGTCTTCAATTTTTAAAAGTGCTCGTGCATGTCTTTCGGTTAAGTTGTTGCTTACTAATACTTCTTTTACTTTGTCAGAGAGTTTTAGTATTCTAAGTTTATTTGCAATAGTCGATTGTTTTTTTCCTATTTTGCTTGCAAGTTCTTCCTGAGTAAATCCGTGTTCTTTTATAAGCCTTAGATAGCCTTCGGCCTCTTCAAGGTAGTTTAAATCTTCTCTTTGAAGGTTCTCTATAAGGGCTAATACAGCGCTATCCTTGTTGTTTACGTCTACAACTATTGCAGGTATTTCTGAAAGTCCTGCAAGCTGAGAAGCTCTCAATCTTCTTTCACCAGCAATTAGTTCATAAAACGCTTCTCCGTTTCTCCTAACGCTGATTGGCTGAAGAACTCCATATTCCCTAATCGATTCAGATAGTTCTAGTAAAGATTGATCGTCAAATATTTTCCTTGGCTGGTAAGTATTTTGCTTTATTAAATTAATAGGTATGTTAATAATTTCGTTTTCTACCCTCATTGCACCATCCCACCATTTTCGTTATTTATATAAAATATATTCTATAATTATTTCCCTTTTCCTGCTATTTCCCGGACTAAATCGTTTTACAATTGTTTTAATAAATCGTCATTTTATAGGCTTTTTCTCAATCTGTGATGGCTTTCTTGGATATTTCTTGTCAGTTTCCTTAATTTTTTCGACAATAATCAGCTTATGATTTACATCATACTCGGGAATTGTCGTTTCAATAATTGATTTTAGCTTTCCACCCAATGTCCCAATTGCATTTCTTGATTCATTTATCTCTTCATCAACAGTAGGACCTTTTAGTGCTATAAAATGACCGTTAACCTTTACAAATGGAATGCAGTATTCTGATAAAATACTCATGTGTGCCACTGCCCTTGCAGTTGATATATCAAATTTTTCTCTATATTTTTCGCTTTTTGCAGCGTCCTCTGCCCTTGAGTGAACAGCTTCGATTCCTTTAAGATTAAGTTCCTTAATTACCTCATTTAAAAAGTTTACTCTTTTTTGAAGGCTGTCTAACAGGACTACCTTAGTATTAGGCTTTATAATTTTTATTGGTATTCCAGGGAATCCAGCGCCAGTTCCAACATCGATTATTGAAGCATCGTCCTTTATCAAATTACTCTTAACAATTGAAATTGAATCTAAAAAATGTTTTTTAATTATTTCGATATCATCAGTTATTGCAGTTAAGTTTATCTTCTCATTCCAACTCTTTAAAAGCTCCATATATTTTAAAAATTTTTCTACCTTTTCTTCATCAAGCTCAATCCCATAATTTCTTGCACCAATTATTAAAATTTCCCTCATCATTTTTCACCTTTTCTTCTTATTTGTTCTAAATAAACAAGCAATACAGAAATATCAGCAGGAGATACCCCTGATATTCTTGAGGCCTGCCCAATGTTCTCAGGCCTTATCTTTGAAAGTTTTTGCTTTGCCTCAATTCTTAAACTTGGGACATCCTCATAGTTTATATATGGTGGAATTTTCTTTTGCTCGAGCTTTTTAAACTGCTCAACCTGCTCAATTTGTTTTTTGATATATCCTTCGTATTTAATTTCAATTTCAACCTCTTCGGTCACATCCTTTGAAAGATTTGGTCTTTCCTTATCTAAATCCTTTATATTTTCGTATGTCACTTCAGGTCTTTTTAATAATTCGTATAATGTAACTCCGCTTTTTATTTCAGAGCTTCCTATGTTTCTTAGCACTTCGTTGTTTTCATCAGAAGGAGATACTACATATTTTTTAAGCCTTTCAATTTCCTTCTCTATATTTTCTTTTCTATTTAGGTATTTCTGGTATCTTTCTTCAGTTACAAGTCCAACTTCATAACCTTTTTGAGTTAATCTTAAATCTGCATTATCCTGCCTTAAAAGTAATCTATATTCTGCTCTGCTTGTCATCATTCTATATGGTTCATTGGTCCCCTTTGTAACTAAATCATCTATCAATACTCCAATGTATGCATCTGACCTATCAAGTATCAGTGGCTCCCTTCCTTTTACCTTCTGTGCTGCGTTGATACCTGCTATTATTCCCTGTGCTGCTGCTTCTTCATACCCTGATGTTCCGTTTACCTGTCCTGCAAAGAATAAACCCTCAATATTTTTAAGCTCCAAGCTAAGTTTTAATTGTGTTGGGTCAATGCAGTCATATTCTATTGCGTAGGCAGTTCTTAAAACTTCGCAATTTTCAAGCCCAGGAATTGACCTGTATACTTGTATCTGAACATCCTCAGGCAACGAGCTTGACATTCCCTGAACATATAACTCGTCAGTGTCTTCTCCCTCAGGTTCAATAAAAATCTGATGTCTTTCCTTATCCGGAAATTTTGTAACCTTATCTTCAATTGAAGGGCAATATCTTGGTCCGACTCCCTCAATATCCCCTGTAAATAGTGGTGACCTGTGCATATTTTCTCTTATTATCTCATGCGTTTTTTCTGAAGTATATGTTAGATAACATGGAACTTGTTCCCTTGATATATCCCCCGACATAAATGAAAATGGAACAACATTTTCATCTCCAGGTTGTATTATCATCTTTGAAAAATCAACTGACCTTTTATGTATTCTTGCTGGAGTTCCTGTTTTGAACCTTCTTAAAGTTATACCTAAATCCAAAAGGCTCTGAGATAATTCATTTGCAGGGAAAAGCCCGTTTGGCCCGCCGCTGTAGTTCACTTCCCCTATGAATATTCTTCCCTTAAGATATGTTCCTGTAGTTACAACAATTGCACTGCATTCAAAAAACGCACCATTCTTAGTCTTAATACCTTTAACTTTTCCGTCTTCAACTTCTATTCCTATTACTTCATCCTGTTTTATATACAGATTTTCCTGCTCTTCTAGCGTTTTTTTCATTGTAAACTGGTATTTTTTCTTATCTGCCTGTGCCCTCAATGAGTGAACAGCTGGTCCCTTAGACGTATTTAGCATCCTCGATTGTATATATGTTCTGTCAATATTTATTCCCATCTGTCCACCAAGTGCGTCAACTTCCCTTACAAGATGTCCCTTTGCAGTTCCTCCAATTGCAGGGTTGCAGGGCATAAGTGCAATGCTGTCAAGGTTTAGTGTTACTATCAATGTTTTGCATCCAAGCCTTGCTGATGCAAGGGCAGCTTCGCAGCCTGCATGGCCTGCTCCTATAACTACTACATCATATTTTCCTGCATTATACATGCTACCCCTCCTATTTTCCTATGCAGAAATCACAGAATATCCTATCTATAATATCCTCAGCAACAGTATCCCCTGTTATTTCTCCAAGCTTTAAATATCCGTCCTTTAGCTCTATCGATGCTAAATCAAGTGGAAGTCCGCTGTTTAGTGTTTCTATACCCTTTTGTATTATTTCCTTTGCTTTTATAAGTGTGTCCTTGTGTCTTATGTTTGTAACCAAAACATCGTTCTTAGTAGTAACTTTTCCCTGATACACCAAATCGACTATCTTTTCTTTTATAGCATCTATTCCATGCTCTGCTTTAACTGAAGCTTTAACTATGATACTAAAGTTTTCCTTTAATAAATTAAAATCTATTTTTTGTGGCAAGTCAACTTTATTTGCAACAACGATTACATTTTTGTGTTTTATCAAATCAATTATTTCAAAATCTTCTCCCTCTAATGGCCGCGAAGCATCGACCATAAAAATAATAAGGTCGGCATTTTCAAGGTATTCCTTTGATTTTTCAACTCCTATTTTTTCAACTACATCAACTGTCTTTCTAATTCCTGCTGTATCAACAAGTATTATAGGTATTCCCTCTATGTTTATATATTCTTCAATTACATCCCTTGTTGTCCCAGGTATATCAGTAACTATTGCTCTTTTTTCCTGTAATAGTGCATTTAAAAGGGATGACTTTCCTACATTAGGCTTTCCTACAATTGTTGTTCTTAAGCCTTCTCTTAATATTTTTCCAGTTTCAGCGTTTTTAATAAGATAATCTATTTCTTCGACAAGGCTCTTTAGGTTGTTATTTAATTTGTTTATCACAAGCTCATCAACATCATCCTCTGGAAAATCAACTGTGGCTTCTATATGTGCAAGAGCTCCTAACAGTCTATCCATAAGGCTTTCTATTTTCTCCGAAAGTTTTCCCTTTAATTGATTTACTGCTATACTCATGCTGTCGTCTGTTTTGGCGCGAATTAAATCTATAACAGCCTCAGCCTGAGATAGGTCTATTCTTCCGTTTAAGAACGCTCTTTTAGTAAACTCACCAGGTTCAGCTAATCTTGCACCATTATTTAAAACAGTTGCGAGCACCCTTCTTACAGCAACTACTCCACCATGGCAGTTTATCTCAACTATATCTTCCCTTGTATATGTATTTGGCGCCTTCATATAGCTCACTATAACTTCATCTATTGTCTCATTTGTCTCAGGGTCGATTATAAAGCCATAGTGCATAGTATAACTTTTTATTTTTTTAATATCCTTATCCTTTGGGCTTTTGAATATTTTACTCAATATATTTAAACTATCATCACCTGACATTCTAACTATTCCAATTCCGCCTTCTCCAATTGCAGTAGAAATAGCAGCTATTGTATCGTTAAGCATATTTTCACCTTCTTCTAATGTTTCTATTTTTATTATTGCTAATATAGATAATATTAGTATAAATTTTGTCATAAAAAAAGAGGCAATTCGCCTCTTATTTTTTTAAGTCTATGACAACCTTCCTGTATGGTTCTTCGCCAATGCTATAGGTTGTAACTTCTGGATGATTTTGAAGTGCAGCGTGAATTATTCTTCTTTCATAAGGATTCATTGGCTCAAGTGTAATGCTTTTGTTGTATCTTTTTACCTTGTAGGCAAGCCTATTAGCAAGTCTTACAAGGGTATCTTCCCTTTTTTGTCTGTAGTTTTGAGTGTCCAATAAAACCTTTTTGAATTCATTTTCGCTGTTTTCTTTGTTTACAACAAGGCTAACAAGATATTGTAAAGAATCCAAAGTCTCTCCCCTATGACCTATAAGAGCTCCCATTCTTGGTCCTGCAAGATTAATCTTTAATACATCGTCCTCTTCTTTCATTTGGATTTCACACATAATTCCCATCTTGTCAAGGACTTCTCTTAAGAAGGTTTTAGCAATTGCTCCATAGTCCTTTTTAAGAGTAAGTTTAACCTTAGCTGGCTTTGCCCCTAATAGTCCAAATACTCCTTTGTTTCCACTTTCAACTATGTCTACAGTAACCTTGTCCCTTGTAACCCCTAATTCTCTAAGGCCATTTTCAATAGCATTTTCAACAGTCTTACCAGTTGCTTCTACCCATTTTCTCATAAATACACCACCCTACTGCTGTAGCTTAGCCTCTTCCTTATGCTTAATTCTATTTATTATGAAGTATTGCTGCAATATTTGTATAATATTGCTTATTATCCAGTAAAGAACAACCCCTGCCTGGAATTTAAAGAACATAACTACGAATAAAATTGACATATAAAGGTTCATTTTTCTTTGCTGTTGCGATGATGGGTCATTTCCCTTTGGAGCTATCATAACACCCATGAGATAACTTGTTAAACCTGAAATGACAGGAAGTATAAATGTCTTATCATAAGAACCTAGGCTCTGAATCCAAAGGAATCCAACATTCTTCATTCCTTCTAAATGTAAAATTACATAATACATAGCTATAATAATTGGCCATTGTATTAAAAGCGGAAGACATCCTGAAAGTGGATTTGCACCGCTCTCTTTATATAAAATCATTTGCTCCTGCTGTAATTTTTGTGGGTCGTTCTTATATTTTTCCTGTAATTCCTTTAATTTAGGTTGCAATTTTTGCATTGCAATGCTTGACTTTGTTTGAGCAATTGTTAATGGAAGTATTATAGTTTTGATTATAGCTGTAAATATAAAAATATCTAAAAAATAAGCAAGGCTCAAATTAGATACATAATTCGTAACAAAACTATGTATTCCATTAAAGAATACCGTTAGTGGCTGAACTAAAAAATTCAAATTTAACCCTCCTTTTTAATGTGTTAAGGAACAGGGTCGTATCCGCCTGGATGAAGTGGATGACACCTTAAAATCCTTTTTATAGATAAAACAGAGCCCTTTAAGGCGCCGTATTTTTCGATAGCTTCAATTGAATACTGGGAACATGTAGGATAAAACCTGCAACTTGGGGGCTTCATTGGAGAAATATATTTCCTATATATCCTAATTAAGAATATTAAGACTTTTTTCATTCATACACCTTCTTTTAATACTCCTGCTCGCTTCAATAGGTTAAATATCGATTTTTGGACATCTGAAAAACTACTATTTGCAGACTTTGCTCTTGCTACGAATATAATATCATGTCCAACTTTAAACTTTTGCCTATTGACTCTAAAGGCTTCTCTAATTAGCCTTTTTACTCTATTTCTAACCACGCTCTTTCCTATCTTCTTGCTTACAGATACTCCAACCCTATTTATATTTTTTTTATTCTTTGATACGTATGCTACTAATATCTCATCACTGAAGGATTTACCTCTGCTGTAAACAATCCTAAAATGTCTGTTCTTTCGTATTTTTTCTTCCTTTTTCATTGTTTTTCCCCATTTCAGCCTTAAATTGCACAAAAAGGCCACATATTGCGGCCTTATGCAGTCAATCTCTTTCTTCCCTTTAATCTTCTTGCTCTAAGAACTTTTCTACCATTTCTTGTCTTCATTCTCTTTCTGAATCCATGTTCCTTCTTTCTTTGTCTTTTCTTTGGTTGGTATGTTCTTAACATCACTTGCACCCCCTTTTATTAGTATCTATTGTTAATGGGCATATTACTTCATTATATGATTACTATAAAGATTATATATGTATACATTAAAACTGTCAAGAAAATTACATTTTTTATGTTGTGAATATTTTTTGAAATTGGACTGTGTTTTTTGTGGATAACTATTGTAATGACACTTATTATTTGATAAGATAATAATGCATATCCACAAAAATTGTTAATAACTTTTTTATTGATATAAATCAAAAACTAGTCCACAATCTGTGGATAAAATTGTGTATAAGTTGACTTTATTTTTTTGTATTTATATATTTTTGCCTTATTTTTATCGTTGTTGATACTGTTAGTTATATTTTGTGGATAAAGTTAATAAATATTCAATTCAAATTTTATATCAACAAATCAACAATCTTGTGAATAATTTTTAATAAACTTGTCAACATTCTATGATGGACTGCTTTGTTTGTGGATAATTATGTTAATATACATTGGGGAGGAAAATTTATGAACAATCTTCTTGAAATTTGGGAGAAGACTCAAGAAATTGTTAAGGCAGAGCTTACAGAACTTGCTTTTAATACTTGGATTAAGTGCCTTGAACCACTAAAAATTACAAATGACACTATATTCTTTCTTGCACCAAATGAATTCACAAAGGGTGTCTTGGAGCAAAGGCACAAGGAGCTTATTTCTAATGCAATTAAACTTGTAACTTCCAAAAAATATGAGCTTAAATTCGTTCTAAATACTGATGATATAAATGAAAACAATTCACCTGCTCCTAAAAAGGAAAAGCAAGAAGAGTTTTCAAATTCAATGCTAAATCCAAAGTATACATTTGAAACATTTGTCATCGGTAACAGCAATAGATTTGCACATGCAGCATCATTAGCAGTTGCAGAGGCTCCAGCAAAGGCATATAATCCTTTGTTCATATACGGAGGCGTTGGACTTGGAAAAACACACCTTATGCATGCCATTGGACATTATATTTTAGGAAACAATCCATCAGCGAAGGTTGTTTATGTTTCCTCTGAAAAATTTACCAATGAGCTTATTAATGCCATTAAGGACGATAAAAACGAAGATTTTAGAAATAAATATAGAAATGTAGATGTTCTACTTATTGACGATATTCAATTCATTGCCGGAAAAGAAAGAACACAAGAAGAATTTTTCCATACTTTTAATTCTCTGCACGAGGCCAACAAGCAGATTATTATATCAAGCGATAGACCTCCAAAGGAAATTCCTACATTAGAAGATAGATTGAGGTCAAGATTCGAATGGGGACTTATTGCTGATATTCAACCGCCTGATTTTGAAACTAGAATTGCAATATTAAAGAAAAAGGCGGATGTAGAAAATTTGAGTATTCCAAACGAAGTTATGGTTTATATCGCAAATAAAATTCAGTCGAATATAAGAGAGCTTGAAGGTGCATTAATTAGAATTGTGGCCTATTCTTCGCTTACTAATAAAGAAGTTAGTGTTGATTTAGCATCCGAAGCATTAAGGGATTTTATATCAAATAGAAATGCAAGGCAGATTACAACTGAACTAATCATTGATGTTGTATCAAGCTACTATAATTTAAGGCCGGAGGATTTTAAATCCCAAAAGAGGACAAAGAGCGTAGCTTTCCCAAGACAGATTGCTATGTATCTTGCAAGAAAATTGACCGACCTTTCTTTGCCTAAGATTGGTGAAGAATTTGGAGGAAGAGACCATACAACTGTAATTCATGCCTTTGAAAAAATAAACGAGAGCTATGAAAAGGACCAAAACCTTAAGGAAACTATAGATGAACTCATTAGAAAAATAAATCAAAAATAATCAACAAACTGTTTATTCTATCTATTAACAAAATGTTGATAACTTTTTTAAAAAAATTTCAGTCTAATTCTGTGGATAATTAAAGCAAAGTTGTTTTGTGTTATCCACAATTTTTTATTAATTAAATACTTTGATTTTGTTGGTCTAAACTTACTTATCAACAAATTCACAGCCCCTACTACTATTACTACTATTTTTTTGTTATATTTCTCTAATAAAATATAGAAAAAATAAATTTATCCACTGTGGATAAAGGGAGGGTTAATAAATGTTTTTCACATGTGAAAAGAGCATTTTGCAAGAAGCTATTAATGTTGTTCAAAAAGCATCCTCTTCTAAGACAACATATCCTATACTTGAAGGTATCTTAATAAATGTTAAAGAAGATAAAGTTTATTTTACTGCAACTGATTTAGATATTGGAATTGAAACATATATAAATGCTAATGTTATAAAAAAGGGATCTATAGTTCTTAATTCAAAATTGTTTGGAGAATTTATAAGAATGCTTCCAAACGATGTTGTATCGATTGAGCTTGTGGATAACAATTACGTTAAAATTACCTGCCAGAAATCTGAATTCACGCTAATTGGAAACAATCCTGATGAGTTTCCAAAGCTTCCAACGATAAATGAAAATTCGTTGTATGAAATTTCTCAGGACTTATTAAGAACCATGATAAAGCAGACTATATTTGCAATTGCAACAGACGAGACAAGACCGATTTTAACAGGAGTATTATTTGAAGTTAAGGAAAATAATCTTAGCTTTGTTGCGCTTGATGGTTATAGATTATCTCTTAAAAAGGTTGAACTTGAAGATGCAGGAAATATAAGCGCTGTAATTCCTGGAAAAACTTTAAATGAAATATCAAAGATTATAGAACCATCTGAAGAAAAGGTAAAAATAACTTTCACTCCAAATCATATTTTGTTCAACCTTGGAAATACAAAAGTTATTTCAAGGCTGTTAGATGGTGAATTTGTAAACTATAGACAAATTATACCGCAGGAATATAAGACAAAGCTAAAGGCTAAAAAATCAGAACTTCTTGACAGCATTGAAAGAGCTTCGCTTCTTGCAAGGGAAGGAAAGACAAATCTATTAAAATTTAATATAGAAGATGAAAAACTTATCGTTACTTCAGATTCTCAATTTGGAAAGGTTCATGAGGAAGTTTCTGTTGAAGTTGAGGGTAATGGATTAAAAATTGCTTTCAATGCTAAATATTTCCTTGAAGTATTGAGAATAATAGATAGTGAAGATATATATCTTGAATTCACAACCAATGTTAGTCCTTGTGTTGTAAAGAAGGCTGATGGTGATGATTATATATATTTAGTTCTTCCAGTAAGATTAATTGAAAGCTAAAGCCACCTTTTAAGGTGGTTTTTAATTGAATAGGGAGGATAATTATGGAAAGAGTAGAAATTAATACGGAGTTTATTAAATTAGACCAGCTTCTTAAGTGGATGGGAGTTGCAGACACTGGGGCATTTGCTAAGATTATAATTAAAAATGGTGACGTTTATGTAAATGGTGTTCAAACTGTTGAGAGGGGCAAAAAAATTAAAAAGGGCGATATTGTTGAAGTTGTAGGTGTTGGAAAATTTGAAATAGTTTAGGTGAATAAAATGTATGTTAAGGAATTAGAGGTTATAAACTTTAGAAATTATTCAAATTTAAAGATAGAGTTTGCCAAGGGACTGAATATTCTCGTTGGGGAAAACGCACAGGGAAAGACAAATGTATTAGAGGCTCTTAATTATCTTGGTGCACTAAAATCCCACAGGGGTAATAAGGATAAAGAAATAATCAAATGGGGCAAGAATAAAGCGTATATTAGGGCAAATGGAAGCAGGAATATTGGTGATTTCACTTTAGAATTTTTGCTTTCGCTTGAGTCTAAAAAAGAGATTAA
Organism: Caloramator mitchellensis; assembly: GCF_001440545.1. Taxonomy (NCBI): domain Bacteria; kingdom Bacillati; phylum Bacillota; class Clostridia; order Eubacteriales; family Clostridiaceae; genus Caloramator; species Caloramator mitchellensis. The sequence continues at coordinate 6,406 of NZ_LKHP01000019.1, read as the reverse complement.
GTTAAATGGTATAAAAATAAATAAAACATCTGAAGTTTTTGGGACTGTTAATAGCGTTATTTTTTCTCCTGAGGATTTAAGGCTTTTAAAGGATGGGCCGGATGTTAGAAGAAGATTTATAGATAACGAATTAAATCAACTAAAGCCCAAATATCATCATTATTTGAATCAATACAACAAGGTAATTCAAGAGAGAAATAACCTTTTAAAACAGAGGGTTAATAATACATTGATAGATATATACGATGAGCAGTTATCTGAATTTGGAAGTTTTATTATTCTAAACAGAATAGAGTTTATAAAGAAATTATCGATTATATCAAAGCTTCTTCATAGAAAAATTACAAATGGAAAAGAAGAGATAAGTATTCAATATAAAACAGATGTAAAAGATGTGAGTTTAAAGGATATAAAAGAAAAGCTCTATAGGCTATATAAAGAAAATATTGCCGAAGATATAAAAAAGGGTTATACTTCAAAGGGACCCCATAGGGATGATTTAATTATTTTTATAAATGGTGTTGATGCAAAATCTTATGCATCACAGGGGCAGCAAAGAACTGCTGCTCTGTCATTAAAATTGTCTGAAATAGAAATAATAAAGGGAGAGACAGGGGAATACCCTATCCTTTTACTCGACGATGTTATGTCGGAGCTAGATTTGATAAGACAAAAATATCTTTTGGATTCTCTTAAGGATATCCAGACATTTTTGACGATTACCAGTTTAAATGATATAGAAAAGTTTAATTTTGACAAGAAAAGAGTTTTTGAAGTTTATAATGGAACCATTAATGTAAAAGAAATTTGAGGAGGAATTTTTATGTTTCTTCATCTTGGAGAAAATGTTGTAATTCCGTTAAAGGAAGTTATAGCTATTTTTGACATAACATCAACGTCTTCAATAGATACTAAAAGTTTTTTAAAGATTGCAGAGGAAGAAGGTTTTGTAAAGAGGATTACAAATGATGAACCTAAGTCATTTGTTTTAACTGAGAGGGATAAAAAGAGCATTATTTATTTATCTCCTATTTCTTCTCTTACTCTTGCAAAGAGAAGCTGCTTTATAGACGAATGTTCAAAGGGGGATTAATATGAGTAAGAAATATAGCGCAAGTGAGATTCAGGTCCTTGAAGGATTGGAGGCCGTTAGAAAAAGGCCAGGGATGTATATAGGTAGCACAGGGCCAAGAGGGCTTCATCATCTTGTCTATGAAATAGTAGACAACTCAATAGATGAGGCTTTAGCTGGATTTTGTAAGAACATAGATGTTTTTATTCATCAGGATAATTCTATAACTGTAATTGACGATGGTAGAGGTATTCCGGTTGATATACATCCAAAGCTTGGAAAGAGCGCTGTTGAGGTTGTTTATACTGTTCTCCATGCCGGCGGAAAATTTGGAGGTGGAGGATACAAGGTATCAGGTGGGCTTCATGGAGTTGGAGCTTCAGTTGTTAATGCGCTCTCAAGATGGTTAGTTGTTGAGGTTAAAAGGGACGGAAAGGTTTATAGACAAAGATATGAAAGAGGAAAGCCTGTTACTGAACTTGAAATTGTAGGTGAAGCAGAAAACACTGGAACAAAGGTTACTTTCCTTGCTGATGATGAAATATTTGAAACCCTTGAGTATGAGTTTGATATACTTTCACAGAGATTAAGGGAACTTGCTTTTTTGAATAAGGGAATTAGGATTAAATTGATTGACGAAAGACAGGACAAGAAGGAAAAGTATCATTATGAAGGCGGAATAAGAGAGTTTGTTAAGTATTTGAATAGAAATAAAGAGGTTTTACATGATGAACCTGTTTATTTTGAAGCTAATAAGGATGATACAATAGTTGAAATTGCATTCCAGTATAACGATGGTTATGCTGAAAATATTTTTTCATTTGCAAATAATATTTCAACTACAGAAGGTGGAACTCATGTAAGCGGTTTTAAAACTGCGCTTACTAAGGTTATAAATGACTATGCAAGAAAATACGGATTTTTGAAGGAAAATGAAAAGAATCTTCAAGGTGAAGATACAAGAGAAGGAATTACTGCAGTTGTATCAGTAAAGATAACTAATCCTGAGTTTGAAGGACAGACTAAGACTAAGCTTGGAAATACTGAGGTTAGAAGTATAGTTGATAATATAGTTAGCGATAGATTTGCATCATTTTTAGAGGAAAACCCAAATGTTTCAAAGGTTATAGTTGAAAAGTGTCTCCTTGCATCAAGGGCAAGGGAGGCAGCAAGAAAGGCAAGGGAATTAACAAGAAGAAAGAATGTTTTGGAAAATACTTCTCTTCCTGGAAAGCTTGCCGATTGTTCTGAAAAGGACCCAAAGCTTTGCGAAATATTCCTTGTTGAGGGGGATTCAGCGGGAGGTTCTGCAAAGGGTGGACGTGATAGAAGATTCCAGGCTATTCTGCCTCTTAGAGGAAAGATTATGAATGTTGAAAAGCAAAGGCTTGATAAGATACTTGCTTATCAGGAAATAAGAAATATGATTACTGCATTTGGTGCGGGAATTGGCGATGATTTTGATATTGAAAAGATTAGATACGACAAGATAATAATAATGACCGACGCCGATGTTGACGGTGCACATATTAGAACATTGCTTTTAACATTCTTCTATAGATACATGAGACCTTTAATAGAAGAGGGGCATGTTTATATTGCTCAGCCTCCTCTTTATAAGATTTCAAAGGGTAAGAATATGGCTTATGCTTACAGTGATAGGGAGCTTGAGGCAAAATTAAACCAAATGGGAAGAGATAACGTAGAAATACAAAGATATAAGGGTCTTGGAGAAATGAACGCAGAACAGCTCTGGGAAACTACTATGAATCCTAATTCGAGAACTCTTTTAAAGGTTACTGTCGAAGATGCAGTTGAGGCTGATGAAGTATTTACTATTCTTATGGGGGATAAAGTTGAACCAAGACGTGAGTTTATTCAGCAAAACGCGAAAAAGGTTCAAAATCTTGATATCTAAAAGGAGTTGAACTTATGGAAGAGATGAGAGATGATATACAGCTCGTCGATATAAGCGATGAGATGAAAAAATGTTATATAGATTATGCAATGAGCGTTATAGTAGGGCGTGCACTTCCAGATGTAAGGGATGGGTTAAAGCCTGTTCACAGAAGAATTCTTTATTCTATGCATGAACTTGGAATTTTCCCCGATAAGCAATATAGAAAGTGTGCAAGAATAGTCGGGGATGTTCTGGGTAAATACCATCCACACGGTGATAGTGCTGTTTATGATGCTATGGTTAGACTTGCACAGGATTTTTCTACAAGGTATCTATTAGTTGATGGACATGGAAACTTTGGTTCTGTTGACGGCGATGGAGCTGCAGCTATGCGTTACACAGAAGCAAGATTATCAAAAATTTCCATGGAAATGTTGAGGGATATAAATAAAAACACTATAGATTTTGTAGACAACTTTGATGGAACTGAAAAGGAACCGACTGTTCTTCCTTCAAGGTTCCCAAATCTATTAGTAAATGGTTCATCAGGTATTGCTGTAGGTATGGCGACCAACATACCACCTCATAATCTTGGAGAGGTTATTGATGGTGTTATAATGCTAATAGACAACCCTGAAGTAACCATTAAGGATTTGATGACAAAGGTAAAAGGGCCAGATTTTCCAACTGCGGGTATAATCGTTGGAAAGGATGGAATAAAAGATGCCTATGAAAAGGGAAGAGGAAAGATAGTAGTTAGGGCAAAGGCTACTATCGAAGAAGAAAAAGGTAAATCAAAGATTATAGTTACTGAACTGCCATATCAGGTTAATAAGGCAAAGCTTATTGAGGATATTGCAGAACTTGTTAAGGATAAGAAAATTGAAGGTATTTCTGATTTAAGAGATGAATCAGACAGACAGGGAATGAGAATTGTTATTGAACTTAAAAAGGATGCAAATCCTAATATAGTTTTAAATTTATTATATAAGCATACAAAATTACAGGACTCATTCAGCGTTATAATGCTTGCTCTAGTTCATGGAGAGCCAAAGGTTTTAAATTTAAGGGATGTTTTGGTTCATTACCTTGATTTCCAAAAGGAAGTTATAAGAAGAAGAACTAAGTTTGAACTTGATAAGGCTGAAGCAAGGGCTCATATTTTAGAAGGATTAAGAATTGCCCTTGATCATATAGATGAGGTTATAAATTTAATAAGAAGTTCAAAGACGGTTGATGATGCAAGAAACGGTCTTATGACAAAGTTTGGACTTTCAGAAAAACAGGCGCAGGCAATACTTGATATGAGATTGCAAAGGCTTACAGGACTTGAAAGAGAAAAGATTGAAGCAGAATACGCAGAACTTATAAAAACTATTAATTATTTAAGAGAAGTCCTTGAAAATGAAAGGCTGGTTCTAAAGATTATTAAGGATGAGCTTCTTGAAATAAAACAAAAGTTTGCAGATGAGAGAAGAACTAAGATAACTGCAAAGCCTGATGAGATTAATATAGAGGATTTAATCGAAGAGGAAGAAGTTGCAATAACAATAACTCACGCAGGATATGTAAAGAGAATTCCAATTGACACATATAGAAGTCAAAAGAGAGGCGGTAAGGGTGTTCAGGGAATGTCTACAAGGGAAGATGATTTTGTTGAACATATATTCATAACATCATCCCACAACTATATAATGTTCTTTACTAATCTTGGCAGAGCTTATATGCTCAAGGCATATGAAATCCCTGAAGCCTCAAGAACTGCAAGGGGTATGAATATAGTAAACATACTACCTATGGGACAAAGGGAAAAGATACAGGCAGTTCTTGCTATTAAGGAGTTTGAGGATGATAAGTTCTTATTGTTTGCAACAAAGCTTGGCATAGTTAAAAAGACTTCTCTGAATGAGTTCGCAAATATTAGAAAAAGTGGACTGATTGCAATAAACCTAAAGGTTGGAGATGAACTTATAGGGGTTAAACTAACAGATGGAAACCAAAAGATGATGATAGTTACCCAAAACGGCTACTGCATAACATTTGAAGAAAATGATGTAAGAGCGATGGGAAGAACTGCAGCAGGGGTTAAGGGTATCACATTAAGAGAAGGCGATATCGCTGTTGGAATGGAAATATATGATGAAACATCCGACCTTTTAGTTGTAAGCGAAAATGGATTTGGGAAGAGAACTTCATGCTCTGAATATACCGTTCACTCAAGAGGCGGAAAGGGTATGAAGACATATAAAGTTACACAAAAAACCGGTAAAATTGTCGGCGTTAAAACTGTAAAAGGTAACGATGAAATTATGCTAATAAACAACAACGGAATAATTATCCGCCTTGAAGTTGCTACAATTAAGCAAACCGGCCGTGACGCTATGGGGGTTACTCTTATGAGAACTCAAGAGGAAGAAAGAATAGTCTCCATAGGCAAAATCAACAGCAACGACATTGATGAGTGACATTCACTTGATTTCTTGAGTTCTTGAATTGTTTGTCAATTTGGACAAGAATAGAGTGACTGTAGCAATCAAAATTATATTAGATAGCTTTTGAATCAAATACCGCTAATAATTGAACTAACAAGAATCTTTAATAAAATAATATAGAATAGCAAAAAAATCCATGTGAACGGCTTCACATGGATTTTTTGTATGTATAATGAAAGTGTATGACATACAAAATGGAATTTTAAATATCACATTGTATCTGCAGTAAAATATTGAAGATAAATAATATATGGAAAAATATATGAAGATATAGGGAAGATATTAAGAGAACTATGCAAATATTAGGCGGTAGAAATAATAGAAGCAGATGAATGTAAGGATCATACCCTTAAGTTTGTAAATAACCATCAAAATTAAGCGTGTCACAGTTTATGAGATATTTGAAAGGAAAAAGTTTATTGATGATATTTGATAGACAGGTTGTTGATATTAATAAACATAAGGATATTTTGCAATTTTGAAAGACGCTAAGAAATATGATAATATAAGACAAATTCAAAGCAAATGAATACAGTAGTGGCCTAAGATGAACTTCTACAGTTGAATTAAAATATAATAAAATTGGAAAAATTTTAGGTATTGATTTTTCATTAAAAAAATATTAGAATAAAAAAGTTCGCTGATGAACAAAATATATTATGAAATGCTGTTGACAAGATGAAAAAAAGCTGATAATATATTAAAGTGTCGACCGGGAAAAAAAGTGGTTGACAAATGTAGAAGGACATGATAATATATAATATGTCATTTGACCTTTGAAAACTGAACAGTGGAAAAGCGACCAAGTTACTTTTAAGTAACAGCCAGATAATAAAGAGTATGGATTTAAACATAAGAGTTTGATCCTGGCTCAGGACGAACGCTGGCGGCGTGCCTAACACATGCAAGTCGAGCGGAGATATCAAGGAGCAATCTGAGGTA
>NZ_LKHP01000018.1 GCF_001440545.1 Caloramator mitchellensis | reverse complement strand
AAAGAGATTACGAATTCGCTAAAAAATATAATTTACCAATAAAGATTGTAATAACATCTCAATTGAGTTCAGAGCATGTAAAATTGCCATATATTGAAGATGGCTATATGATTAACTCAGGTAACTTTAATGGAATGAAAAATACAGATGCATATGAAAAAATAGTTGATTATATTGCCGAAAATAAATTTGGAGAAAAAAAGATTAATTTTAGATTAAGAGACTGGTTAATTTCAAGACAGAGATACTGGGGAGCACCTATTCCAATAGTTTACTGCGAACATTGTGGCGAAATTCCAGTCCCAGAAGAACAACTACCAGTTCTGCTTCCTGAGGATGTTCAGTTTACAGGCAAGGGTGAGTCTCCAATTGCTACTTCTGAAACCTTTATTCATACTACTTGTCCAAAGTGTGGTGGAAAGGCAACGAGAGAAATAGACACAATGGATACATTTGTTTGTTCATCTTGGTATTATTTTAGGTATACTGATGCAAAAAATGAAAAAGAGGCCTTCAATTATGAAAAGGCAAAATACTGGATGGCTGTAGACCAATACGTTGGCGGTGTTGAACACGCAATACTTCATCTTTTATATTCGAGATTCTTTGCAAAGGCATTGTATGATTTCAATATATCTCCTGTAGACGAACCATTCACAAACCTTTTAACACAGGGAATGGTTTTAAAGGATGGAGCAAAGATGTCAAAGTCAAAGGGAAATATTGTAAGCCCTGAGGAAATAATAAGGGATTATGGTGCAGATACTGCAAGACTGTTCATACTTTTTGCAGCACCACCAGAGAGAGATCTTGAATGGAGTGACCAAGGGGTCGAAGGCTGTTTTAGATTCCTTAATAGAGTTTGGAGGCTGGTAGATGAATTAGCGCCTAAGTGCTCAGGGAGAAAAGAATTCAACTTAAGTGAATTGACAAAAGAAGACAAGGATATTAGAAGAGCTATTCATCAGACTGTCAAAAAGGTTACAGAGGACATATCACAAAGATTTAATTTCAATACAGCTATAAGCTCTGTAATGGAACTTGTTAATGCAATGTATCAATATAAGGATATTGAGAATCCAAATTACGGTATAATTGCAGAAGGAATTGAAAAGATGATTCTTGTTTTAGCACCGTTTGTTCCACATATTACAGAAGAATTGTGGCAAAAAATGGGACATAATAATAGCGTTCATGAAGAAAATTGGCCTAATTACGATGAAAAAGCGTTAGAATTAGATGAAATAGAAGTAGTAGTCCAGATTAACGGAAAATTAAGAGGAAAGATTATAGTTCCAGTTAATGCAGATAAAGATATGCTTTTATCAGCTGCAAAAAATGATAATAAGGTTAAGCCAGCTCTTGAAGGAAAAACTATTGTTAAGGAAATAGTTGTTCCTGGTAAATTAGTAAATATTGTTGTTAAATGATGGAGGTTACTATGGATAAGAAGGTAATATCTACAAATAATGCACCAGCAGCGATAGGTCCATATTCACAGGGCATTTTAGTTGGAGATATGATTTTTACATCAGGTCAGCTTCCAATTAATCCTGAAAGTGGCGAACTAATAGTTGATGATATTAAAAACGCAGCAGTTCAGTGTTTAGAAAACATTAAAGCAATCATCGAAGCTGCAGGTTCAACAATGCACAACATTGTAAAAACAACAGTCTTCTTAAAGGATTTAAACGACTTTGCTAAGGTTAACGAAGTTTATGCAGAATACTTTGTTGATAATATGCCTGCTAGATCAGCAGTGCAGGTTGCACGTCTTCCAAAGGATGCTCCTATTGAAATTGAAGCAATTGCAGTTATTAAATAATCTGATGAAACGATAAACTCAATAAGAAAAAAGGCCATCAAAAAAATATGATGGCCTTTTTTCAATAATAACACTGATAAATTTAAATTTATTTATTTTTAAGTAAATTTTTTTTCATCAATCTCCTACGTCTAACTGCGCGTATTTTTTTAAATGTTAAGTAGCCTAGTAAGAAGTAAATTGGTATCATAATCTTATTCGATAATTTTTTGCTATATTTTCCGTCACCTTTATACTTCAAATCATATATTGCACTTTGGTAACCTTCTCCTGCAATCAAAGGGACGGATTTAATTATAGTTCCATCCTTATACAACTCAATGTTTCCAAGGATGTCTCCCTTTGCAAATTCTTGAAGGTTACTATTTATGTTTATTTTTTTATAGATTGAGTGCAAATTTTCATTATTTTTTAGGTTAACATAAATATCATTTTGTGGATATAGAGGTATTCTTTTATCGTTAATGCTTATATAAGTTGCTGCCGTATTTTTATCTATTACCAAATAATCTTTAAACTCATTATAACCATAATTGAATAGGTTGATAACATCAGCATAATATGTAGCATCGCTTTTCAAAACTACAGCAATTAGAGTTCTTCCATTTTTAGTTGCTGAGCCTACAAATGAGTGCTTTGCCTTAATTGTATATCCAGTCTTTACGCCATCAGCCCATTCATAGTGATACCTCTTGTTGCCATTTAAAAGCTTATTATGATTGTAAATATACCTTGTCTCAGGTTGCTTGTTAGTTGGAGGTATTATATATTTTTTCTTAGCGATTATATCTCTGAAGGCTGGAAATTCAAATGCCTTTTTAGTTATAAGGTATAAATCATAAGCACTGGTATAGTGATTAAGGTCGTATAATCCAGTAGCATTTACAAAATTTGTATTTCTGCATCCTAGTTCCTCAGCTCTTTTTGTCATAAGTTTTGCAAATTCTTCTTCACTTCCCGATATATATTCTGCAATAGCTTGACCGGCATCATTGGCTGATTCAATCAATAATGCGTTTAATAGCTGCTCTATTGTCAATTCTTCGCCTTCTAAGAGGTATATTTTACTTCCGTCGGCAAAAGGCGGTTTACTACCAATAATAACCTTATCCTCAAGCTTGCATTTTTCAAGAGCTAATAATGCAGTCATTATTTTTGTTGTGCTAGCCATAGGCAATTTCAAATTTTTATTCTTTTCATATAATATTGTATCTGAATTCAAATCAACTAAGATTGCTCCTTCAGCAGAAATATTTAATTTGTTTTGAGCAAATGTTGTTTGTGAGAATAAAAAAAATAAAACCATAGCAACAAAAATCCTCTTCATGATAATCTCCTTCCGTCTAATTTAACAAATCTATTTTACCAAAAAAATAGAACTATATACAATGTTTATAATATAAATTTTATGTCTATATTAATAGACGAGGTGATTTTATGGAAATAACAAGAAGAGAAAAAATAGGCTTAGCTGTTTTTAGCACAATAATTTTATTGTTAATTTCAATTATTTACTATAGAGGTAGTAACAAAAATGATATAACTGTGGTAAGGCAGTCTGAGAACATAGAAACACAATCTAAGATTGAAAAGGACATAAAGGTATATATATGTGGTGAGGTAATTAAACCTGGCGTTTACTCTCTTAAAGATGGTGAAAGATTATACAAACTGATTGAACTTAGTGGTGGATTTACAGAAAACGCTGCAAAGGAAAATTTAAACTTAGCTATGAAACTAAAGGATGAAGACTATATTTTTGTCCCGAATAAGAATGTTCAAGTAACTAATAATGCTAATAATTCTGACAAAATAAATTTAAACACAGCAAACATTGAAGAACTTAAAAAATTGCCAAGAATAGGAGATGCTCTTGCCCAAAGAATAATAGATTTTAGAGAAAAAAATGGACCTTTTAAGGATATAAAGGATATTAAAAATGTAAGCGGAATAGGAGACAAGATGTTTGAAAGCATAAAAGATAAAATAACCGTCAGATAATGTTGAATTAAAACTTTATTTTGTATACAATTACATTTAGAAAGGATGTGATTGTATGGACAAAATAAAGTTGACTCAAATGACTCAAGCATCTGGCTGAGCTGCTAAAATAGGGCCGGAGGCCTTATCAGATATATTATCTAAACTTCCAAAATTTAATGATGATAGGCTATTAGTTGGCATAGAAACATCTGATGATGCTGCAGTATATAAATTAACTGACGATTACGCAATTATTCAAACGTTGGATTTTTTTACACCGGTTGTTGATGACCCTTATATGTTTGGTCAAATTGCAGCTACAAACTCATTGTCAGATGTATATGCTATGGGAGGTAAGCCCGTTCTTGCACTGAACATAGTAACATTCCCTCAATGTAAAGATATGAATATTCTTGGCGAAATATTGATGGGTGGAGCAGAAAAAGTAAAGGAGGCAGGAGCAATAGTAGTTGGTGGACATACTGTAGACGATGATGAACCCAAATACGGATTATCGGTAATGGGAACTGTTCATCCTGATAAAGTTCTTTCCAATGCAAATGCAAAGGTTGGAGATGTATTGATATTAACCAAACCTATTGGAACTGGTCTTATAAATACGGCAATAAAAGGCGAGATAGCTGAAGAAAAACATATAAAAGAAGCTGTTAAATATATGTCAACACTAAATAAGTATGCTGCAGAAATAGCATTTAAATACAATATAAATTCCTGCACTGATATAACAGGTTTTGGACTTGCAGGGCATGCGTTTGAGATGGCAAGCGGAAGCAATGTAAGCATAAGATTAATTAGCAGCAATATTAAATTTATTGATGGTGCAGTTGAATATGCAAAAATGGGCTTAGTTCCAGCTGGAACATACAGAAATAAAAGCTATATATCAGGAAAGTATATAAGTAAAATCTCTGAGGATTTTATGCTGGATTTAATTTTTGACCCACAAACTTCTGGAGGACTTATGTTCTCCCTGCCGGAGAGAGAAGGAATTAAACTATTGCATGAATTAAAAGAAAGTGGTATAGATGCATTTCTTGCAGGTTATGTCCAAAATCTTGAGGATAAACATATAATAATTGAATAAATAGGAGGCACCAAAATGGCTAATAATCAAAATTTATTATCAAAGCTTCCAAAGGTTGATAAGATTCTTTCAGAGCAAAGGATTATCAATTTAGATGTTCCAAGAAATTTACTTATGGATGCCATAAGAGAAACTCTTGATGATTACAGAGAAAATATTAAATCAGGTAAATTAAACGAAATAGATTATGAACAAATAATAAATGCTATTGTAACATTAACATATAATAAGAACAAAAATCATTTAAAAAGAGTTATTAATGCAACAGGAACAATACTACATACTAATCTTGGAAGAGCAGTTCTTTCAAAGTCTGCCATTGAAGCAGTTGTTGAAGTAGCAAGCAAGTTTAACAACCTGGAATTTGACCTTAATATGGGTGAAAGGGGTTCAAGGTATAGCCATGTTGAGAAAATAATATGCAAAATAACAGGAGCTGAAGCTGCTATGGTTGTTAACAACAATGCAGCTGCAGTAATGCTTGTGCTCTCAACTCTTTCTAAAGGAAAGGAAGCAATAGTATCAAGAGGACAGCTTGTTGAGATAGGAGGCTCATTTAGAGTTCCAGCTGTCATGGAACAAAGCGGAGCTAAATTGATAGAAGTTGGAACTACTAATAAAACGCACCTATTTGACTATGAAAATGCTATAACTGAAAACACAGGGATAATTTTAAAGGTTCATCAGAGCAATTTTAAAGTATTAGGCTTTACAAAGGAAGTTGCTCTTGAAGAATTAGTAGAACTCGGCCAAAAATATAATATACCTGTTGTAGAAGATATAGGAAGCGGTGTTTTGATTGATTTTTCAAAGTATAGTTTGAGTTATGAACCAACAGTTCAAGAAAGCATTAAAAAGGGCGCTGATGTTGTAACTTTTAGCGGGGATAAACTTCTTGGAGGGCCTCAAGCTGGCATTATAGTTGGAAAGAAAAAATACATTGACATGATGAAGAAAAATCAGTTAACGAGGGCGCTCAGAATTGATAAAATGACGCTTGCAGCGCTTGAGGCGACGTTTAAACTATATATTGATGAGGAGAAGGCGATTAAGGAAATACCATCATTAAACATGATTACAATGGATATTTCTACAGTTCAAAAGAAAGCAAAAAAACTACAGAGGCTTTTAAAAAATAAATTAAAATTAAAAGCAAAAATAAATATTCAAAGCGATGTTTCCCAATTTGGTGGAGGAGCGATGCCTCTTGAAACAATACCTACATATGTTGTAAGCATAAAACCAAATGATAAAAAAATAGAAGAAGTAGAAAAATGTTTAAGGATGCAAGATATTCCTATTATAGTTAGAGTCTATAAAGAACAGATTTTGTTGGATTTGAGAACTATTTTTGAAGATGAATATGAAATAATAGTAAATTCATTTGATAAAATTTTATAGCTTAAAGGAGTGAAAAGATGAGACATGTCATAATAGGAACTGCAGGACACATTGATCACGGCAAAACAACGCTAATTAAGGCATTAACCGGACATGATACGGATACATTGAGGGAAGAAAAGGAAAGAGGAATATCAATTAATCTTGGGTTTACATATTTTGATTTGCCATCAGGCAGAAGAGCAGGAATAGTTGACGTTCCTGGGCACGAAAGATTTATAAAGAACATGCTTGCAGGCGTGACAGGAATCGATGTTGTTTTGCTTGTAATAGCAGCAGATGAGGGGGTAATGCCTCAAACCCAGGAACATTTGAATATATTAAACCTTCTTGATATAAAAAAAGGCATAGTAGTAATAACTAAAAAGGACCTTGTGGATGACGAATGGATAAAATTGGTAACAGAAGACGTGAAAGCTGCGATAAAAAATACTTTTCTTAAGGATGCACCAATTATTCCTGTATCATCCCACACAGGCGAAGGACTTGATAAATTAGTCAATACTATTGAAGAAATGACACAAAATATAGAAGATAGAGATATTTTAACTACCTTTAGAGTTCCTATAGATAGAGTGTTCACAGTCAGCGGTTTCGGCACAGTAATTACAGGAACATTAATATCTGGAACAATAAGTGAAGGCGATATTGTCGAAATATATCCAAAGGGTATAATTAGCAAAGTCAGAGGAATACAGGTTCATGAAAAGTCAGTTGAGAAAGCTGAGGCAGGTCAGAGAGTTGCTATCAATCTTGCTAACATTAAGAAAGACGAAATAGAACGCGGAGATGTATTATCAAAACCTGAGTCCTTAAAGGTTTCTCATATGATTGACTGCAGATTGAATTATTTAAAGGACGCTAAACATCCTCTTGAAAACAGGGATAGAGTAAGAATATACCATGGAACAAGTGAAATATTGGGAAGGGTTGTTATTTTAGATAAAGAGATAGTAAATCCAGGTGATACTGCGCTTATCCAAATAAGGCTGGAATCTCCTATATCGGCTTTAAGAGGTGACAAATATATTATAAGAAGTTATTCACCTATGATGACGATAGGTGGAGGAACTATACTTGATGCAGCTCCTGAAAAACATAAACCATTTGATAAAGAAGTCATTGATGCACTGCTACTCAAGGAAAAGGGAGACCCAAAGGAAATAGTAGAGCAAACTATTAAAGCTAACAGCCATATGTTTATTGATTTTGAACAATTAAACAAGTTGATAGGTAAAAGTTTTGTAAATTTAAACCAATTTATTGAAGAAATTATTTCAGAAGGAAAGGTGATAAAAATTTCTTCAAGTGACGCTGATATATATTTCCATAAAACCTACATAGAGGAAATTAAAACTAAGATAAATGAAATATTAATAGATTTTTATAAACAAAATCCACTTAAATTTGGAATTCCTAAGGAAGAATTTAAGAATAGAATATTTGGAAAGAATATCAAACAAAAATTATTTGACAACATACTTGAATATTTCAGCAAAGACTTAATAGAAATACAGGGGGCTATTGTTGGCTCAAAGGGTAGAGAAATAAAATTAGAAAAAAGGCAGGAAGAAATCAAAACAAGGATACTTGAGCAATTTATTTCTTCAGCTTATCAACCTCCAAAGCCGGATGAAATATTTAAAAAATTTGGAAGAGAAGAAAAAACTGCAAAAATGGTATTTGAGGCTATAGTAGACTTTGGAATATTAGTTAAAATCGATGAAGAAATATATATTACAAAGGAAAACTACGACAATGCAAGACAAATGGTCATTGATTTTATTAAAAATGAAGGAAGCATTACTGCTGCCCAATTTAGAGATATGATAAATGCTAGTCGAAAATATGCAGTTGCAATTTTAGAACATTTTGATTCGATAAAGCTCACTAAAAGAGTCGAAGACAAGAGGATATTGGTGACATTCACTTGATTTCTTGAGTTCTTGAATTGTTTGTCAATTTGTACAAATACTAAGAATACGTAAAAGTCCCATGAATGAAAAAAGGGTCTTGCTCACTAATAAGCGAGTTTTCTTTTAAAATCATTCATGGGACTTTATCATAACATATTTGCTTACTTAAAAAATACAAAAAAATGGCGGGAGTATGTGGGAATCGAACCCACCCGACGTGGTCCTAGCACGTCAACACGGTTTTGAAGACCGGCAGGCACACCAGCACCTATCTACTCCCATCATTCGACAAATATTATTTTATTAAAGTATTCTATATTTGTCAATGTAATTATTGATAAAATTAATTATTTTTCTTATTATATTATTATACAACTAATAGCTTGTTGAGGTGACAAAATGCAAATTTTTTTACAACATTTCATTGAATTTATACAAAAATTCGGGATAATTGGGTTATCAGCTTTATCATTTGCAGAATCATCTTTCTTTCCAATCCCGCCTGATGTAGTGCTACTTCCTATGATGTTTTTTAATCCAAAATTATCTTTTGTTTATGCATTTATAACAACCGCAACCTCTGTATTGGGTGGAATTCTGGGATACTTTATTGGTAAAAAATTAGGACGACCAATACTATATAAGATATTCAAAAAAGAGAAAATAAACAAAGTAGAATTTTATTTTAAAAACTATGGGGGTTGGGCAGTAGCTATAGCTGGTTTTACTCCAATACCATATAAGATTTTTACAATTTCTGCAGGTGTATTCAATGTTCCTATTTCTGTATTTACAATTGCTTCAATAATAGGAAGAGGTTTAAGATTTTTTATTGAAGCTTTTTTAGTTTATTTTTTAGGTGATACAGCAAAATACCTTCTTACAAACTACTTTGAGGTAATAACTGTTGTAATATCTTTGTTACTATTTATATTTTATTTAATATTTAAGCAAGTGAAAAATAACAGAATATCAAAAACTACTAAAAATAATATTAAGAGAATTTATTTAAATACATACGACTTCTTTTTAAAATATAAGACTATCGATAAAATTACTTTTTATTATTTAACTGGCATCTTATTATCTTTATTTTCATTGATGTTCATATTTGAACTTATAGAGGATTTTAGTTTCAATGTATTTTATAGAATTGATAACTATATTTTTGATAATCTGATGAAAATAAGAAATCCTATACTAAATCTAATAATGGAAACAATTACAAGGACAGGGGACTATTATTTTGTCATAATTATTACGATAATTATTATAGTAGTTCTTTATAAGAATAGAAAAAAAGCCTTAACTTTTTTCTTTGGCATCAATATATTGATTGTATGGTTATTTAATGAAGCATTAAAAGCAATATTTCAACGTCCACGACCTGATTTTTCAAGGCTAATTTCTCAAAGTGGATATAGTTTCCCTAGTGGACATGCAATGATTTTTTTAACTTGGTCGCTATTGTATATTTTGTTAGTCAACGATTCATTTAATTATAGAAAAAAGAGATGCATTAATATTTGTATTATTTTATATTCACTATTAGTGGGACTTAGTAGGGTATATTTAGGGGTGCATTATTTTAGCGATGTATTGGCAGGATGGCTTGTGGCTATAATTTACTCTTTTTCAGCTTATTTAGTGTATAATAAAATTGTTAAATAATTTTTAAAAATGGGGGGATTATTTTGGTTTTTACTGGCATAACAAGAGAAGAAGCGATTGAAAAGGCTAATAAAGTGATAAACATTGAGGATTATGAACATGAAATAAAATTCGAAAACTCTCTTTATATTATCAATATTTTAGGGAAGAAAACTAAAATTGGCATAAAAAATGGTGAGATTTATTTTGAAGAAGGTGATTTCCCAGCAGTGTTGATTCCAGGCAAGGGGGTTGAAGTAATTTTAAACGATGAAAAAGTTACAAAAAAAGTAGAAGTTACAAATTCAGATAAAGTTAGAATTATTCCGCTCAAAATTGAAGGTAAAAGAAATATGAATTTAACTATAAGTGAGGATAGATTAACGGCAACTCTCAAAGTTGAATATGAGCCTTATTTAGAGTATGAGATTCATGATATGATTCCTCAAACTCAACTTATTGTGGAAGGCAAAATTAAGAACGAAGCTTATTATAAATTTAAACGGGAAGAAGTAGAAGAAATTTTAAAGAAAAATAACATTTGTTATGGTATAAAAAGAGATGCACTAGAAGAGGCACTAAATGGAGGAATTTTCATTATAGCTGAGGGAAGAAAACCATCAGAAGCAATAGACGATAAGATTATATATTATTTTGGCATAGATAAAAATAAGGCAATAGATGAAAATGAGAAGGTGGACTTTTTTAACAGAGAAGTATTTGAATATGTGGAGGTAGGAACAATATTAGCAGAAAAAGTGGAGGGAAAAGATGGAGTTCCGGGTATTGATGTTCATTGTAAACCAATTAAACCAAACAAGAGAAAAATTCTAAATTTAAACGCTGGCGTTGGTTGTCAGTTAGAAGGCAACAAGGTTGTTGCATCTATAAGTGGAATGCCTGAAAATAAATCAAATAAGATATGTGTTTTTGACGTATTAAGCATTAATGGAAATATAGACATTAAAACTGGAAATATAAAATACGATGGAAATGTTGTTGTGAAAGGCTCGTTAACTGACGGATTTAAAATTGAATCAGGAAATACAGTTACGATAATGGGGGATGTTACAAATGCAGAAATCTGCGCAGCAGGGAACATTATAATAAATAAAAACGTAATATCGTCAAAAATAAAAGCAGGCTCAGCAGAATTAAATACTGAAAAGGCTATAAACTATTTAAAAGACGCGTTTGAGGCATATTCAAATTCAATAAATGCATTTTCAGAATTATTAAAGATAGGAAAAGTAAAACCTGATAAAAACATAGGTCAAATACTCAAATTGATTTTAGAGTCGAAATATCCATTAAAGTTTAACGAACTATCTAATTATGACTATTTTTTTACTAAATATATTCAAGGAGAATTGCTTGTTGCGTGGAAAAATCTTTATGCTATTTTTATGGACATAAGAAACAATGAATTAACAGATTTTAGCCGAATAACTAGTGTTTTATCTCAAACCAAAAATACTATAGATAGTTTTGAAATAAGTTTTTCTCCAGCAGATGTTTATATAATATACTGTCAAAATTCAGAAATATTTGCAAGCCACAATGTAGAAATTAAGGGAAAAGGTTGCTATAATACTACAATAACAGCAAAAAATGATATCATTTTTCATGCTGATGGCAGCGTTTTTAGGGGAGGTCAGGCGGTTGCTAATGGCAATATCAAATTAAAAGAAGTAGGCTCTCATGCGGGAGTTCTAACTGTTTTAAAAACTTCCAAAAGAGGAGTTATAGAAGCAAACATTGCTTTTCAAAACACTGTATTATATTTTGATGAAATGATTTATAAAATTGATTATCCAGTAAAATCATTAAGGGCTTTTTACAAGAACGGGGAGTTGTTTGTCGAGAAATTAAAATATGAGGGGTGAGAATATGAGCACTGAAAACAAAATTGTTATTTTTAAACTTGACAATGAAGAATTTGCAGCCGACATTTCTCAGGTTGAAAGAATATTAAGCTATATTGAGCCTACTAAAATACCTGAATCACCTGATTATGTTCTGGGGGTAATTAACTACCAAAATAATATAATACCAATAATTGACCTGAGAAAAAGATTTGGTTTACCTAATCGTGATGAAACAAAGGATAAAAAAATTATTGTAGTTAGGTTTGAAAATAAAAATATAGGACTCGTTGTAGACAATGTATCAGAGGTTCTAGACATAGATACGAAAAACATGGAAGAATCTCCTGATTTGATAAGAGGAAAAGAAAATAAATATTTATCGAATATTATAAAATTGCAAAATAGAATTATCATGATGATAAATACTGAGAAAATAATTTCAAAAGAAGAAATTGCTGAATTAGAAATTTAGCCACAATGGAGTAGATAGCATGGAGTTAAATGAAATCAAGGTAGGGATAGGGGACTTAAATGTAGCTTTTCCACCCACAAAGTTAATAACAATAGGACTTGGTTCATGTATTGGAATCGCATTATATGATCAATATAATAAAATAGCGGGGCTTGCTCATATAATGCTGCCTGAAAGCAACAAATTTACAAACAACTCAAATCCTATGAAATTTGCAGATTTAGCAATACCTATGTTGGTTGAAAAAATGGTAAATTCAGGAGCTAAAATTAACTACATTAAAGCCAAAATTGCAGGTGGAGCTAGTATGTTTGCCTTTGCTGACAAATCTGCAAGTATGGATATTGGAAACAGAAATGCCGAAGCTGTAAAACAAGCATTACAAAAACTGAAAATTCCAATAATAGCTGAAGATTTAGGTGGTAATTTTGGTAGAACAATGATTCTTGAATCAGATAGCGGTAAGGTATTTATTAAGACAGTTGGCAAAGGGATAAAGGAGTTGTAATTATGTTCGAAAAAATAAAAGTCCTTGTTGTCGATGATTCTGCTTTTATGAGAAAGATGATTTCGGATATGATAAATAGCGAGTTGGATATGGAAGTAGTCGACACAGCTAAGGATGGAGAAATAGCAATAGATAAAATATTAAAATTAAACCCTGATGTCGTTACCTTAGATGTTGAAATGCCTAAAAAAAACGGGCTTGAAGTTCTAAAGGCCGTAAAAGGAAGAACGTCTGCACAAGTTATAATGCTCAGCAGTTTAACATCTGAAGGTTCTGCAATTACACTAGAAGCACTTCAAATAGGTGCCTTTGATTTTATTCAAAAACCATCTGGGTCAATTTCTTTAGATATTAACAAGGTAAAGGATGACCTTGTTGAAAAAATTAGATATGCCAAATCATCCAACAAAAAAAATAAGGGAAAAATTCAATCAGCAACCATAACACAATCCAAGTTGAAACCTTCAAATAGAATTGACGCAGTTGTAATTGGTGCTTCAACAGGTGGTCCTAAGGTGTTATATGAAATTCTTACTGTTTTGCCAGGAAATTTAGAAGTTCCAATATTTGTAGTTCAACATATGCCTGCAGGTTTTACTAAGGCATTTGCTGAAAGGATTGATAAAAACAGCAATTTGCGCACATTAGAGGCAGCTGATAATTTAATTATTGAAAAAAATAAAATATATATAGCGCCTGGCGGTTACCATATGATAATAGAAGGCAATAAAGTTAGACTTGATTTATCACCAACTATGCATGGCGTAAGACCAGCTGTTGACAAACTTTTCTTTTCTGCAGCGGAAAAATATAGGAGCAATTTGCTTGCTGTAATATTAACTGGAATGGGAAGAGATGGTGCTGACGGTGTAAGAGAAATTAAAAGGTATGGAGGAACTATTATAGCTCAGGATGAATATACATCCACTGTGTATGGCATGCCAAAATCAGCTTATGAAACTGGCTGTGTTGATATAGTTTTACCAGATAATAAAGTTGCGGATGAAATTACAAAAATTGTTCGGGGGAATTACTAATGGAATTTAAAAAAATAGAACAATTCGTTCTTAAGGAATACAGTATTGATTTGTCAGCATATAAATCAAAACAATTGCTAAGACGAGTTGAAAGCTTTATGACAAGAGCTGGTGCTAAGGATGAAGATGAATTTATACTAAAGCTAAAAACAGATAGTGCTTTAAGTAAGAAATTCTTAGACCATTTAACAATAAATGTATCGGAGTTTTTTAGAAATAAAGATTTATTTCTTGAGCTTGAAGGAAAAATAAAAGAACAGCTGCATCCTGAAAAAAGAACTTTGAAGATTTGGAGCGCAGCTTGTTCAAATGGTGCTGAACCATATACGCTTGCAATCATCCTAGATAAGCTAACTCCAAATAAAAAGCATAATATACTGGCAACTGACATTGATACAACGATTTTGGAAGTTGCTAAAAGAGGCATTTATAAACAATCAGATGTAAAAAACGTAGATAATGAATTATTAAATAAATATTTTCAACATAAAGACGATAACTATATTATTAAGGATTTTATAAAAGAAAGAGTTACATTTAAAAAACACGATTTAATTCTTGACAGATATGAGAATGACTTTGATTTGATTGTATGTAGAAATGTTGTAATATATTTTACTCAGGAAATAAAAAATCAGATTTATAAAAAATTCTTTAATGCTATGAAACCAGGTGCACTTCTTTTTGTCGGTGCAACTGAAAGCATCTATAATTATAAAGAGTTTGGTTTTGAAAAAGCATCCACATTTATTTATCGAAAACCGGGAGGCGTTTAATTATGGATATGTCTCAATATCTGGATATTTTTCTTGAAGAATCTAATGAGAATCTTCAAAGACTTAATGACGGAATGTTAGAACTAGAAAAAAATCCTGAAGATAAGGAAATAATAAATACAATTTTTAGAGCAGCGCATACGCTTAAGGGTATGGCAGGAAGCATGGGATTTGAAAAAATACAAGATTTAACTCATAAAATGGAAAATGTATTAGATAAATTTAGAAACGACCAGTTGAGAGTTAATTCAGATATTATTACAATATTGTTTAAGTGTCTTGATAAATTGCAGGAAATGATTGAAAATATACAGAACAAGGGAACTGAAGATGCAGAAATAACGGACATTATTGAGGAACTTGTAAAAATAGAAAAAGGTCAAGCTAATATAGAACAAAAACCAACCAAAAAAATAGAAATTCAATTAAATGAATTTGATGAGGACTTAATAAAGCAGGCTTTAGAAAAAAATTATAATATTTATAACATTAAGGTAACCATATATAAAGATACTATATTAAAGTCTGCACGTGCATTCCTTGTTTATAAAACTCTTGAAGATATTGGTGAGATTATCAAATCAGTTCCTTCTGTCGATGACTTAGAAAAGGAAAATTTTGAACAAGAATTTTACATGATGGTGATAACACAAAAAACTAGCGATGAAATAAAGGATAAAATAGTCAGCATATCAGAAATCGAAGGCGTTGATATTGAGGATATAGCTCAGAAATATAAGAGCAAAATAACATCAAAACAAGTAGAAAATGTTGAAGTTGAAAAACATGTTGCAACAGAAAAACCAAAACAAGAAGAAGAAAAAACTGTAAAAAAAATACATCAATCAGTAAGGGTTGACCTTGAAAGACTCGATAAGTTTATGAATCTAGTTGGGGAGCTTGTAATTCACAGAACCAGACTAGAACAGATTAGTAGTAGTTTTAAATCAGCTGAATTGCATGAAACATTAGAGCAAGTAGGAAGAATCACTACGGACTTGCAAGATCTTGTTATGAAGGTTAGAATGTTACCAATAGAAAAAGTATTTAACCGATTCCCAAGAATGGTGAGGGACCTTGCACAGGAGCTTGGTAAGGAAATTGAATTCATTGTTCAGGGAGAAGAAACAGAACTTGATAGGACTGTAATTGATGAAATAGGCGAGCCGCTTGTGCATCTTCTTAGAAATGCAATTGACCATGGAATTGAAACAGTTGATGAAAGAATTAAATCTGGAAAACCTTCAAAGGGAACAGTTAGATTAGTTGCTTATCAAGAAGGAAATAAGGCTGTTATCAAAATTGAAGATGATGGCAAAGGTATAGACCCAGAAAAATTAAGAAAGAAGGCAAAGCAGCTTGGAATAAATACTGAAGGGATGGATGAACAAGATTTAAGAAACCTTATATTCCTTCAGGGATTTAGCACAAGTGAAAAGGTTACTGACGTATCAGGCCGTGGTGTAGGAATGGATGTCGTTAAGACTAAAATAACAGCGCTTGGTGGAACAATAGATTTAATCAGTGAAGTTGGAAAGGGAACAGCTTTTATAATTAGGCTTCCATTGACATTATCTATTATTCAAGCATTGCTAGTTAAAGTTGCAGAAGAAACTTTTGCAATATCGCTTGGCTTTATTGACAGAGTCATTAATATTAATCTCGCAGAAATTAAGAAGACTAATAATAAAGAGGTTATAATTTATAGAAACAATGTAATACCATTGATAAGGCTTTCTGAAAGACTTAATTTAGAATCAGTTGATAGTGAAAATAAATTTGTTGTTATTGTTAGAGTTGGTGAAAAAACAATTGGTCTTTTGGTTGATACACTACTTGGACAACAAGAAATAGTTATTAAACCTCTAGGCAAAATGCTTCAAAACTTAAAGGAATATGTTGGTGCAACAATTCTTGGAGATGGTTTAGTGACGTTGATTTTGGATGTTGCAGCCTTGGTATAAGAGGGGGATTGTAGTGGACATAAATTTAACAGATATACAATTAGATGCCCTTAGAGAAATAGGCAATATAGGTGCTGGAAATGCAGCCACTGCACTTTCACAGATGATAAACAAAAAGGTCGATATGACGGTTCCTCAAGTTGACATATTGACCTTTGATGAAATGATTAATAGAATAGGTAGTGAAGACGATTTAGTAATAGCTGTTATGTTGAAAGTTTTTGGTGATGCTCCAGGTAATATACTGTTTGTGCTAAATGAAGAGAGTGCAGAAAAACTTTCCAAGATATTATTAACAGGATATGAAGCTGTAAGTGAAGAAATATATTTTTCATTATATCAGGAAATTGGGAACATACTAGGCAATTCATATTTAAATTCACTTGCGATGTTTACAGGAATAAATCTTGTAAGTTCTGTTCCTGCTGTTGCATACGATATGCTCGCTGCAATATTAAGCTCAACTTTTATCGATGCTGAGCAATACAGCGACTATATATTAGCCATAGATACAAAGTTTGTTGAAGATGATAATGAACCTGGAGGTAATTTTTTCTTTATTCCAAAACCAGGTTCACTTCAAACAATATTAAATAAATTGGGTTTATAATAAGGAGGATTAACATGCCAAGAGTTTTAATTGTTGATGATGCGGCTTTTATGAGAATGATGTTAAAGGATATTTTAGTAAAAAACGGCTATGAAGTAGCAGGTGAAGCTCCAAATGGATTAAAGGCAGTTGAACTTTATAAACAAGAAAAACCTGACGTTGTGACGATGGATATAACAATGCCGGAAATGGATGGAATTCAAGCTGTTAAAGAGATAAAGTCATTTGATCCAAATGCTAAAATTGTGATGTGCTCAGCAATGGGACAACAGGCAATGGTTATGGAGGCAATAAAATCAGGAGCTAAGGATTTTATAGTTAAACCTTTCCAACCTGAAAGAGTATTAGAAGCTCTAAAAAAGGTATTAGGATAGGAGATGACGATTTATGCAAGTTGTAATATTTAATATAGGCGATGAAAAGTTCGCTTTAGATACTAACCTTGTTCATGGTATAGAAAAGGTTATGACAATAACTAAAATTCCTACAGCGCCATATTATGTGAAGGGATTAGTTAATCTGCGTGGAAACATTGTTACCATTTTGGACTTAAAAAAAATATTGAATGTATTTTCATATACTGATAATGAAGAAAATATAATAATCGTTGAAATAAATGAAGAAAAAGTTGGATTTATGGTGGATAGAGTTGAAGAGGTAATTGAAGTTGAGATGGATTCAATTGAAAGGCCAGTTGATAATCAAGAATTTATAAGAGGAATAATAAATCTTAACAATAATATAATAACTTTATTGGAGGGAGAAACCCTAATTGTTAGATAAGGGGGGATACCATGGGTGAAGTTTTATCACAGAGCGAGATAGATGCCCTCCTATCAGCTTTAACTTCAGGCGAACTACAGATTGATGAACCTTCAATAGAAGAAAAGCAGAAGGTTAAAAAATATGATTTTAAGCGTCCAAATAAATTTTCAAAGGACCACATTAGGACACTTGAAATGGTTCATGATAATTTTGGCAGAATTTCTGCCAATTATTTAACGGCAAATTTAAGAACCTCTGTTCAGATAAAAGTTATTTCAACTGAACAAATTACTTTTGAGGAGTTTATTCATTCGATTCCTAACCCTACAATACTAATGACATTTTATCTTGAACCATTTCCGGGTATCTTTATGTTTGAAACTGGGCCTTCCTTTGTATTTGAAGTTATTGATTTATTGTTTGGAGGTTCAGGTAAGGGTCACATTAAAACAAGAGACTTCACAGAAATAGAAAAAAATATTGTGAAGAAAATAAACACCACTTTACTTGAAAATCTTAAATTGGCATGGGAAGACATTATTCATGTAGAATTTAAGTTTGACAATCTAGAAACAAATCCAGTTCTAAATCAGGTAATGGCCCCAAATGAGCCAGTTTGCTTAATTACTTTTTCTGTTCAAATTGGAAATAGTCAAAGTTACATGAATATGTGTATTCCATATATCTCTATCGAAAAGTATATAGATAAATTTGTTGTTCAGTATAAGAGCACAACAGCAGATGTTAATGACGCTAATGAACAAAATCAGGTTAGAAAAAATATATTACCAGTTACTACTCAATGCTATGTTGAACTTGGAAAAACTAATATCACCATCGAAGAGTTTTTAAATTTATCAGTTGGTGATGTAGTAAAACTTGACAAAAATACTAAGGAACCTCTTGATTTTTACGTTGAAGATAGGTTGCATTTTAAGGTTTATCCAGGAATAATAGGGAAAAAATTAGGGGTTCAGGTCTATGAAATTATAGGTAAGGATGTGGAAGACGATGCATGATGGAGGAATACTTTCACAAGCAGAAATAGATGCTCTTTTAAGGGGTGTTGGCAATAGTGAGCCGCAGGAGGACTTAACAGAAGAGGAAAAAGATTTATTAGGTGAGATAGGCAATATTTCAATGGGCTCTGCTTCAACCGCACTTTCAACTATAATAGGCAGAATTGTTAATATAACTACTCCAAGAGTTTCTGTTACTACTCTAAATCAAATGAAGGCTCAGTTTTCTGTTCCACTTATGGCGCTTGAAGTGGAATATATTGAAGGACTTAAAGGGTCGAATCTATTCCTTGTAAAAATTACAGATGCGTCAATAATTGCAGATATAATGATGGGTGGGACTGGAGCTAATGTTAGAACTGAGCTTACTGAAATAGAAATTAGTGCGGTTCAGGAAGCTATGAATCAAATGATAGGTTCTTCCGCAACATCTCTTTCAACTATGTTAAATTTCCCGATAAATATAACTCCACCAGTGGCAAAATTATGGGGTTCTGGTGTAGATAAAATATCGGATTTGATAAATGAAGATGAAAAAATAGTTAAAATATCCTTTAGATTAACTATAGAAGAGCTATTAGATAGTGAAATAATGCTATTGCTTCCGATTAAAACGGCAAAGGCAATAATCAGCAAAATGTCTGGAGGGCCAGACCTTTTTGAAAATGAATTAGAAGTAAAACAGGAAGCAGCCTACGAAAAAAACGAAGCAAAAAAGGACATAACTGAAAGAGTAGAGCATAAAGTTATAGAGCAAAGAATTGAAACTAAGGTTGAACCTCCAAAGGAACAAGTTAACGTTTCAAAGGCTACCTTTGCAGAATTAAAGCCTGTTTCTCATCACGAGAAGCAAAATATAGATTTAATTCTCGATGTTCCACTTGAAATCTCTGTTGTTTTAGGAAGAACTAAAAAGACGATTAAAGAAATACTTGAACTTGGACAGGGTTCCCTTATTGAACTGGATAAATTAACCGAAGAGCCAGTTGAGATACTTGTAAACGGAAAGCGTGTAGCTTATGGAGAAGTAGTTGTTATAGATGAAAACTTTGGAGTCAGAATAACAAGCATTATAAGCAATATAGAAAAAGTAAAAAGCCTTCAGGGATAAAATTTTCCTGAGGCTTTAATTTTATTATAAAGTTTTTAATATATACTACGATAAATTAAATAGGATAATATATACATTTTTTGAGGTGATACTATGAAAGTCAGGATGGATGTAAATAACGTAATTAATGTCTATAATTCAAATGCCAAGAAAGCAAATTCAAAAGAAAATGTGGCAAAGAAATCAGATACAATTGAAATTTCAAAGGCTGGTAAAGAAATAGCAAAGTTTTTGGAAATAGCAAAGACAATAGATGTAGATTCAAAGGATATTGAAAAAATAAAAAGCCTTATTAAAGAAGGCAATTATAAAGTAGATGAAGAAAAATTAGCAAAAAGCATCATGGATGCTATGAAGGAAAGTGATAAATAATGGACGTGAAGGAATTGATATTTAAATTTATAGAACTTTTTACAAGGCTTATATTGCTATTAGATAGGGAAAAAGAAGCGTTGAAAAAGGATAATGCTGAAGAAGTGGCAGCTCTTTTAAACGAAAAAAGGGAAATTGCCTTAGAAATTTCCCAGCTTGAAAATAAACGAAAAGAACTTTTAAATGAAAAGAAGATTGATGAGTTGGTTTTAGAGGGAATTATTTCAAGTGAAATTGCAAAAGAATTTATTGAAAAGGCAAATATCGTTAAAGAAAAAAACGAAACCAACATGATTCTTACAAAGCAGTCATTAGGTTATATTCATCTAATGACAAATTTATTGTCTCCACAGAAGAATGTCACATATAAGCAATCAGGCACATTAGATGCAAACACATCTTCTAACATTTTTAATGCGACCGTGTAGGGGGAATTTACATGAGCGGACTTTTTAATACTTTTAATATAGCAAGGCGTGGAATGTTTGCACAGCAAACTGCTTTAAATGTTGTTTCACATAATGTATCAAATGCTAATACAGAAGGTTATTCGGTGCAAAGGGCTAATCTAAAGACAAGTGAGCCTTTTGGTATGCCCTCATTAACAACAGCTGCTGAGCCTGGCCAAATTGGAACTGGAGTTGAGGTTGGAAGTATAACCCGTTCGAGGGATGAATTCCTTGACTACTATGTTAGAAAGGAAACATCCACTTTAAAAAACTATGAATCAAGGGAACAATTTTTATCCGAAATAGAAGCAATATTCACTGAACCTTCAGATACAGGCCTTGCAACTTTGATGACTCGTTTTTGGGACTCATTGCAGGGGTTAGCTACTAACCCTGAAAGTTCTACTGCAAGAACTTTAGTTGCAAGCAATGGCGATGCCCTTGCATCTGGCATAAGACATAACTATACACAGCTTGAGGATTTAGAGGCAAATATTTCAGACCTTATACAAAATCAGGTATTTGAAGTAGGAAGTTTGTTTACACAAATAAAGGATTTAAACGAGCAGATAAAGGCAGTAGTTGTAGGAGGAAAAATACCAAACGACCTATTAGACAGAAGAGATTTGCTGCTTGATAAGCTATCCGAAAGATTTGGTTTTGATATTGAAAAAACAGGCTATATGGGCGTTAAAATAAAGGCTAAAATGGCAGATGGGACATATAAGGATGTATTAACTGATCTTACAGTTAACAATGGACTAGCATATGTCAATGATATAGAGTTAACTGCAAAGGATAAGAATGGCAATGATGTTACCATTAAGAAGAAGGATATTCCTGTTACATTAAGTGAACTTCCATCAAGTATAAAGGTTATTGTTTATATCGATGGTGACATAAACAAACCCCAGACTAAAGATGTGAGTATAAGCTCAGTCGATGATTTGAAAAAATATTTTAACGTTGAAACGGCAAAGGATGCAAATGGAAATGATGTTTATGTAGTTAAAAATATAATGCCTCATACTGTATTTTACGATGCAGCACAATTAAAGCAAGGAACACTCTCAATTACACCTGCAGATTTCAATAATGGAAGTTTGAAGGGACTTGACTCATTAAGCTTTGAGATTAATGACTACAAAACTCAGCTAAATAATCTTGCAAAGGCTATTGCTATATCGGTTAACACCATCCATTCAAATTCATCGGATTTGAGCGTTGGCGTAAACTTCTTTGATATATCAGCAGAAACATCTGACCAAGCGGCAAAAGTTCTTTCTATCAATAGTGATATACTAAAAGACCCACAAAAGATAAACGCTGGAAAATATTTAAATGGGCATGCGAATTATTCAGCTGGCAATGGTGACAGAGCCATTCTTTTAGGACAATTGAGAAATACAAGAATGGAACTTTTAAAGATAAATTCACGTGAAGATTTTTTGAAGAATGTTTTCTTTGATGACTTAGGAAATCCGATAAGTTCAACTACACCAAGTGGAACAAATCTTGCTGATTCAAATTTTGCTAAACTTGTGAGCAACAATTCAGGAACAACTCTTGATAATTATTTTAAATCAACGATAGCTCAGCTAGGCGTTTCGAATCAAGAGGCAAAAAGAATGGTTACAAACCAGGAGGCGCTATTGGATCAATTAATTGTAAGACGTGAATCAGTATCAGGGGTGTCATTGGATGAAGAGATGACAAATATGATGCAATTCCAAAGGGCATATGAGGCAAATGCAAAGATGATTAGCGTAATCGACCAGCTTCTCGATGTCGTTGTTAATGGTCTTGTTAGAAGGTAGGTGAATATATGAGAATTACAAACAAGGTATTAGTAAGAGACTTTTTGGGCAATCTAAGAGTAAATCTTGAAGAAATGAAAAAGTATCAGGACCAGCTATCCTCAGGTCACGAAGTAAGAAAACCTTCGGATGACCCATTCAAGGTAGCAAGAACTATGGAACTTAAAGCATCAATAGCTGCAAATGAAAGATACAAAAACAATATACAGGAGGCAAGCGACTGGTTAAATACAGCTGACTCCGCACTTGGACAGATAGGCGAAGCTCTTCAGACTATAAGGGAAAAAACAATTCAAGGTGGAAACGGCGCTTATACACAAGACGAAAGGCTTGCCATCGCAAAACACATACAGCAGCTCAAGGAACAGATAATGGAAATAGGCAATACAGCCTATGATGGAAGATATATATTTGGTGGAGATAAGACAAATATTCCACCGTTTAAAAATGATAACAAAAAAATAATTTACGTAGGCTCAAAGGAAGGACTTAATAAAGAACTTTCGCCTGGAGTTATTATGGATATTTCAGTAAAAGGTAGTGATTTTGCAAATGACCCTGCAACTAATGCAGAAGGTGGCATTTTTGAAACTTTAAGCAAGATAGTTGATAAATTAAATAACAACGATAACCCAGCTGACCTTTTAGGAGAACTGGATACCCATATGAACAATATATTAAGAATAAGAGCAGAAGTTGGAGCAAAGCAAAAGAGAACCGAAGATATGCTCTCTAAAAATGAAGATGAAACATTCAACATGACTCAGCTTCTTGCAAAGACATACGATATAGACATAGCTAAAAAGGTAATGGAATATAAAGTAATGGAAAATATTTATACTGCATCGCTTCAAACCGGTGCAAAAATATTGCAACCAAGCTTATTAGACTTTTTAAGATAGGATGATTGGGAATGATGATTGATACAAAATTTTTCGGTGAAATAGAAATTGATGAAAATAAAATTCTTACATTTGAAAAGGGAATCCCAGGACTTGAGGAATACAAAAAGTATGCGGTAATTGACGTAGAAAACAGCAAACTATTGTGCCTGCAGAGCATAGAGGAGAAAAATATTGCCCTTTTAGTAATTTTCCCCTGGGATTATGTTGAAGATTATGAAATAGAGCTTTCGGATGAAGAAATACAGGAGCTTGAACTTAACACTCACGAAGATGTCATAGTTTATAACGTAATAACCGTAAGGGAAAACAAGATAACCGCAAATCTCCTTGCCCCAATAGTTGTCAATGTTAAAAATAACAAAGCAAAGCAGATTATATTAAACGATAAAAAATACAGTATAAGGCAGGAGATAAAATGTTAATTCTAACAAGAAAAGAAGGGGAATCAATTTTAGTTGGAGAGGGCATTGAGATTAAGGTTATTGAAATTTCAGGTAACACAATAAAGCTCGGCATAGAAGCTCCTAAAAATGTAAAGGTAATAAGAAAAGAATTAATTCTTGAAGTTAAAGAAGAAAATATCGAATCATTAAAAAATATTGAGTTAGTTCTTAAGAAAATAAAATGAGGGGGTGGGCATTATGTCTAACACTCTAAGAATAACAGGACTTGCAACAGGCCTTGACGTAGATACTATGGTTAAGCAGCTAATGCAGGGTGAAAAGGCAAAGGTGGACAAGGTTAAGCAGGATAGGCAATTAATCCAGTGGACACAGGATTTATATAGAGATATAATCAACGACTTGACATCCTTTAAAAACACATATTTTGACGTTCTTAAATCGGACAAGTTTATTTTATCTGCAAACAACCTTTCAGGTTTTGATGCAACAAGCGTTGACAGTGCATCTTCAACGGCAACCCCTACTGCAACTGCAACTGCAGGTGCAGGTGCCCAGGCAGGAATTTACAGCGTTGTGGTAAACAAAATTGCCAAGGCTGCTACAATTGAAGGCGGACAGATAAACAATAATAATGTTGGAACAGTTACTATTACTGATGGTTATATAACAAATTCAGAATGGTCTTCAAAGACAATAAGATTTAATGTAGATGGAGCGGATTTTGATATTACCCTTTCAGATTTTGCATCAAACCATACTATAAATGATTTAGTAAACGATATTAACAGCAAGATAAATTCTAACACAAGTCTAAAGGGCAAAATATCAGTTACAGTAGATGGCTCTGATAAAATAAAGTTTAATGTATTAGGTTCAAACCAAGTTAAGATTAGCTCAACTGAAACGGATGCAACTTTTAGTGGTATAGAAAAAGATAAAGTTTTAGTTCCAAATAAAAATACTAAACTATCAGACTTAAAAGGATTTACAACAGATGCAACTTTTACATTTACATTGAGCTATAATGGGACTTCTAAGGATATAATAGCACTTGGAACAGATACTATTGAAAGTTTAATGACTAAAATTAATACTGCAACTTCTGGTGGGGCAATTGCAAAGTATTCAGAACTTACAGGAAGATTTACAGTCCAAACAGCTAATACCGGCGCAAATACCAGTCTTTCAATTAATACCAATTTAACATTCCTTGGCATAAACACAACTACACAGTATGGCCAAGATTCTGAAGTTAAAATTACTCCACCTGGAGGAACTGAGGTAACAATAACTAAATCTACCAACACTTTTACAGTAGATGGCATTACCTATTCACTTCAGTCAGCTGACACAAATAGAACTACTAAAATAACAGTAACGTCAAATCCGCAGAAGGTTTTTGATAAAATTAAGGAATTCGTAGACAAGTATAATGAAATAATAGACAAAGTGAATAAAAAACTTTCAGAAAAAAGGGTATATGACTATAAGCCATTAACTGATGACCAAAAGAAAGACATGAAGGAAGATGAAATAAAAAAGTGGGAAGACAAAGCAAAGGAAGGTCTTTTAAAGGGAGACAGCATACTTCAGAATATGGTATCTAATTTGAGAAGCGCATTCTATGAAGCTGTTGAGGGTGCTGGAGTTTCATTAAACGAAATTGGTCTTTCAACATCCAGCGACTATACCCAAAAAGGGAAAATAATAATCGATGAAACAAAACTAAAGGCTGCTATCCAAAACAATGGAGAACAAGTGATTAAATTGTTTACGAAGACTTCTTCAATTGCCTATGATTCAAGTAAAACCTATCAGGGAAGGACCGACAGAAACAAAGAAGAAGGTATTTTCCAGAGAATAAAGGATATACTTGATGATAACATAAGAACAACCAGAAATAGCTTTGGCAAAAAAGGAGCACTACTTGAAAAGGCCGGCATCAAAGGTGATTTAACCGAATTTAACAATATTTTATACAAACAACTTCAAGATAAAGATAAATTAATCTCTGAACTAAATAGAAAACTTGCTGACAGAGAAGATAAATATTATAGAGATTTTGCAAAACTTGAGAGCGCAATGCAAAAATTAAATGAGCAGTCAACATGGTTATCAACTCAATTATCGTCAATGGGCTCATAGATTTGAGGGATTAATATGTTAGAACAAAAACTTATTGAGTTTCGCGAAAAAACTAAAGAATTGATAGATATTCTTCAACGGGAGGATTTTGACAATTTAAACGAAATAATAAGCCAGAGGCAGGAAATAATTGATTCGATTAAAGCGATAAATTATTCAATGGAAGAATTTATAAAGCTTTCTATCGCATTAAATCTATCTGAGTTGGATGATCAACTCAACAAGCTTATGAATGCTAAAATTGAAAAAACAAGAACCGAACTTAAATCAATTAAAAATAACAGACAAGTCGCACAATATTATGACTTGGAACGAACAGACTCTATTCTAATAAATAAAAAAATTTAAATTTTGATATAAAGTATAGTAGAAAAATGTCGAAAACTATATTAGAAAGCAAAATTAGCTGTGGCCACAGCAAACAAAAGAAGGCAAGGATGCCAATATACATTCAAGGAGGAATTTAAAATGATAATCAATCACAACATGAATGCAATGAACGCACACAGACAGATGAGCATTAACACAGTTAACTCAGGCAAGTCTATGGAGAAGCTTTCATCAGGTCTTAGAATCAACAGAGCAGGTGACGATGCTGCTGGTCTTGCAATTTCAGAAAAGATGAGAGGACAAATCAGAGGTCTTGAACAAGCTTCAAGAAACGCACAAGACGGTATTTCGCTAATTCAAACTGCAGAAGGTGCATTAAACGAATCTCACGGTATACTTCAAAGAATGAGAGAACTTGCTGTTCAAGCTTCAAACGATACATTACAAGCCAGCGATAGAACTGCTATCCAAACAGAAATTACACAGTTAAACCAGGAACTTGATAGAATAGGTAATACAACTCAATTCAACGGAAAGGTTCTTCTTGATGGAACTTTTGGTGTTAAAAACTCAGGAACTGGAACATTAGCTGTCGGTGGCGATGGAGTAACAAATATAAACGTATCTGGTGCTAAAGCATCAACAACTTATACACTCGACAATAATGCAGCTGGAGAAGTAACATTAGATGATGGTAATGGAAATCAACAAAGATTGACAGGGCTTGCTGCTACATTCACAGGAACTCTAAACTTCGATAAACTTGGTATATCAATAGATGTTGCAGCAATTGACCTTTCAGGAGCAGGGTCATGGTCAGGTGATGGAAAAACAATTATAACTGCAGCAACTGCAGCTCAACAGGTTCAAATTGGTGCTAATGCTGGACAATCACTTGGTTTAACAATAAATGATATGAGATCAACTGCACTTGGTGTAAATACTATTTCAGTTGCATCCTATACAAGTGCAAATGCTGCTATTACTGCAATTGATAGCGCAATCTCAACTGTTTCTACACAAAGATCCACACTCGGTGCATGGCAGAATAGATTAGAGCACACAATTGCAAACCTAGGAACATCATCAGAAAACCTAACTGCAGCTGAAAGCAGAATTAGAGACGTAGATATGGCTAAGGAAATGATGTCATTTAGTAAGAACAACATCCTTTCACAAGCTGCTCAAGCAATGCTTGCACAAGCTAACCAACAACCACAAGGTGTTCTACAATTATTAAGATAATAAACTCAAGAGTCAGGGAAGTCCCCTGGCTCTTTAATTTTAAAATTTCTGTTGAATTTTTCTGTATTTTCAATTAATATATAGATATATTGGTTAAATGTTCTCCTATTAAGGGGTGTTGTTATGATATCTTCTGTTTCTCCTGTTGAATTCAACAGCAATTTAAGAGCCCTCGGCAACGCATCACAGGATTATCTTAATCTTGCAATGTTAATTGAGGTTCAGAAATCTCTGCAAAGTGCAATTGAAGAATTTATAATGACATATGACCCCAAAAAGTATTATACTGGGGCTAAAAGCATTGGAAAAGCAACAATTGGATTGAATTTAAATGCTTTGGCATAATTAGAAATTTATTCTAAAGTTTAATCAAAAACAAACGATATTATTAATAGAAACACAAAGGATGATTTAGAGCAAATAAGCTTTAATTCATCCTTTTTATTTTCCCTCCGTTACATAATGCAAACAGGGATGTTTGCAAAATTTCAAGGGAGGGATATATATGATTATCAACCACAACCTTAATGCTCAAAACGCCCACAGACAGCTTGGAGTCAACACACTTAACGCAGGAAAATCCATGGAGAAACTTTCATCAGGCCTAAGAATCAACAGAGCTGGAGATGATGCTGCAGGCCTTGCAATTTCAGAAAAGATGAGGGCTCAAATAAGAGGTCTTGATCAGGCATCAAGAAACGCACAGGATGCAATTTCTTTAATCCAAACTGCAGAGGGTGGATTAAACGAAACCCATTCAATTTTGCAAAGGATGAGAGAATTAGCAATACAAGCCTCAAACGATACTAACGTGCAACAGGACAGAAGCGCCATTACGGACGAATTAAATCAATTAACACAGGAACTTGATCGAATTGCAACCACAACAGAATTCAACACTCAAAAACTACTCGACGGAACGTTCAGCGGCAAATTCCAAATAGGTGCTAATGAAAATCAGACACTTCAATTGGATATAAGTAAAATGAACTCAGCATCTTTAGGCCTTGCAGGTTCAATTGAAGTTGAAAGTGCTACTGTAGATGTTGGTGGGTTGTTAAAGGATGGAACTTATACAGTATCGGGTGGAAACATGTTAGATGCAAGCGGAAAAGTTGTTGGAACACTTGCAGCTGGAGATATAACATTGGCAGATGGAACAACTGAAATTAATTTTACTAACGAAGATATTATCAATGGTTCACTTATTAAAATCTCAGAAAATGGAACTAAGGCAGTTCTTGAAAAAACTGTATTAGCTAATCAAACAAATGATAAGCTGGCAGCAGGTGTTTACACTGTATCTGGAACCGATGTTTTAAAAGATGGATTTAAAATTGGAACAGTAAATGGAACAACTCTTACGCAAATTGACCTTAACGATGGAACTTCAATTGACTTAGCAGCAGTATTTGGAAAAACTGCAGACCTTGCTGATGGATATACATTTATTATAAAGGGAGTGAATGTAGATAATAACACATTAGCAGGGGGAACGGTGACATCAATAGATAATGCACTCGAGTTGGTTTCAAAGGAAAGAGCAAAGCTTGGGGCATACCAAAACAGACTTGAGCACACTATAAACAATCTAAGCACTTCAAGCGAGAACTTAACATCAGCTGAAAGCAGAATTAGAGATGTGGATATGGCAAAAGAGATAATGATTTTTTCTAAAAACAACATTCTTGCTCAAGCTGCTCAAGCTATGCTTGCTCAAGCTAACCAACAACCACAGGGAGTTCTTCAACTTTTAAGATAGAGCCAGCTTTGGCTCTATCTTTTAAAAAATTTTTCAAAATACCTATAAAGTAATTTAAATTACTTACGATAAAATAAATAGAAAACAAAACATTGAATAACAAGGATGATTCAACGCCCTATCTTATCTTGCAGGAGGCAAGAGAAATAGGTTTATTTGAATCATCTTTTTTGTTATAATCAATATGCACTACATATCAAGGAGGAGATGGACATGCTAGTAATTGGCAGGAAGCCCGGAGAATACATAATGATAGGCGACAACATAAAGGTTAAAGTTGTCAAAAGCGAGCAAGGGGATCTAAGACTTGCAATCGAAGCTCCAAAGGAAATACCAATTGTAAGGGGCGAGATTTACGAACAACAAAAAAAGGCTTAAGTTATCAAGGAGGAGACGCTTAGCACTGAAGGATTCATAGTGCAAGTAGTCTCCTTTTTTCATTGTCGTTAAACCAATAAGGTTTAATATAAATTCTTTGGCCAAAGAAGTTACACTTAAAAACGTGAACAGGGAAGTTCACTAAAGATTAAAGGGAGGTATGTAAAATGATAATCAATCACAATCTTAATGCATTAAACTCACACAGACAACTTGGTATGAATACTGTAAATGCTGGAAAGTCAATGGAAAAGCTTTCATCAGGTCTAAGAATAAACAGAGCTGGTGATGATGCAGCAGGGCTTGCAATATCTGAAAAGATGAGAGCACAAATTAGGGGTCTTGATCAAGCAGGAAGAAATGCACAGGATGCTATATCGATGATTCAAACAGCAGAAGGTGCATTAAATGAAACTCACTCAATACTTCAAAGAATGAGAGAACTTGCAGTACAAGCAGCAAATGATACTAATGCAGGGGCAGATAGAGCAGCAATAGGTAAAGAAATAGAAGAATTGCAAAATGAGATTGATAGAATTGCTGATACTACAGAATTTAACACAAAGAAATTACTTGATGGAACAGCTTCAACTGTTGCATTCCAAGTTGGAGCAAATATTAATCAAATGATAACTTTAGGAATAAGCAACATGGACGCTTCTTCATTAGGAGTTGATTCAACTGCAATTGCAATTACTCAATCAACTGCAGCTACAACAATTTCTGCAGCAATTTCAACTATTAATGCTGCAATAGAAAGAGTGTCAACAGAAAGAGCTAAGCTAGGTGCTTATCAAAACAGACTAGAACACACAATAAATAACCTTGGAACATCATCAGAAAACTTAACAGCAGCAGAATCAAGAATAAGAGATGTAGATATGGCTAAGGAAATGATGACATTTAGTAAAAACAACATTTTAGCACAAGCTGCGCAAGCTATGTTAGCACAAGCTAATCAACAGCCTCAAGGGGTTCTACAATTATTAAGATAATAATTTAAAAATATTATAGCCCTGGGTATCCAGGGCTATAATAAATATTGGGAGTGATTAAAATTGTTAGAGAATTTAATGTTTTATATTAACGAATTTGAAAGTGCTTTTAAAGAGAAAATACTAAAAAAAGATTTGCTTATAAAAATAATAGACGAAATATCAAATATAATGAAAAAGTTTAATGGAAGTGAAGAACTATTGATAATTATAAACGAGAATTTAAATGAACTATTTATTTCAATGAAGGAACAAGATTATATGAAATTTTTAGATATATTAAAATATGAATTACTTCCTTTGATAGATAGCAGTTTTTAAAAGGGGTGTTCTCATGAAACATATTTTGAGTATTTGCATGATGGTAAAAGATGAAGAAAAAAATATAAAAAAATGTTTAGAAAGTATAAAAAAACTTTTAGAAAATGATTTTGCTGAACTTGTAATAGTAGACACAGGTTCTAAGGATAGAACAGTAGAGATTGCAAAAGAATATACTGATAAAATTTACCATCATGATTGGAACAACAATTTTTCTGTTATGAGAAATATATCCATATCTTATGCGAAAGGTGAATGGATTCTTATCATCGATGCGGATGAAGAGGTTGAAAATTCTGCTGAAATTATTGAACTTCTAAAATCACCTTCATTAAACGGTTTTAATACGATAATAATAAATGTAAAAAATTTATCTACACACAATAAAAATCAATATGTAGTTAATGCTTCTCCAAGAATATTTAAGAATGATGGAACATTTAAGTATCAAGGTTCAGTTCATAATCAACCAATTTTTCAACCACCCATCTATTATTCGAATATTTCATTATGGCATTATGGATATATATTATCTGATAAAAATTTAATGGATAAGAAATTTAAAAGAACATCGGAACTCTTGCTGAATGAATTAAAGAAAAATCCACGAAGTTTATATTATAATTATCAATTAGCTGTCACATATTCAATGCATGGAGATAAAGAAGAAGCATTAAATACGTATAGAAATACCTATAGATTGTTAACTGAATTGAGTAAACAAGAAAGAAAAAAATACATTTATATATATGGGGCTTATGCTAGAGAGTCATATATTTGTAAAAAATATAGTGAAACTATTGAAATATGTTCAGAAGGAATAGAATTGTATAATAAATATATAGATTTATTTTATTTAATGGGATATTCATATTTGCAAATAAATGACATAGATAATGCTATAGAATCTTTCGAAAATTATCTGAATTTAGCTGAAAGACAAGATGAATTGGGAATAAGGAAAAATCTTGCTGTTCCACTTTATAATATTGATAATTTATCTAAAGAAAATGTATTAAAAGAAATAATTAGATGTTATATAAAAAATAAAAAATATTGTGAGGCAAAAAAATATATTAATAGACTAGAAGATGAAAATGATAAAATAATGAAACAAATAGACATTTATATTGAGACGAGAAATATTGAAAATATTTTAAGCTTATATTTAGATTTAAATCATGAAAGACAAGAACTATTTGAAATGTATTTAGAAAATAAAATAAGAAACATTTCTGAGGAAGTTAAGTTTGATATAAGAAAGATGTTTTCAAATATAGATAATAATTACGGATCGTTTTGTAATGCTAAAATAAATGGCGAAATAAATGAAATAATCTCATTACTACGGTCAATTAATTTCAATGATTCACCTATGTTTTATTCAGAATTATTAAAAGACGTTTATTTAAACAATTGGAATATGTTTATAAAATTAATAAAGGACATAGAAACTTTAAAATTAAAGAAAATTTTAAGTTATTTACTTATTGATGATAGAAATTTACTTGAACTTATAAAGTTAAATTTATTAAATCTTTCAGTAAATGAATATGATATTAAATTTAATAGAGTTATTTGGGTTTTGGCAGGTATATATCTTAATACAAAAGAATGGAACTTTATAAATGAAGAAGAATATAAAATATTTAAGATTTATTTGAACTCAGGAATGATATATATTAGAAAAATTTTTCAAGTTGACAAAATTAGAATTTTCATTAATGAATTAGAAAATAATGAGTACAAATTTCTTTTACTTTTCTATATAATTGAAGAATATGTTAAAATAAGTGATTTTAAGTCAGCAATTAAATATATTAAACAGGCTCTAAAGATTAATCCCAAATTATTTAAGTTTATTGATAAGTATAAAGAAGAGGAGATATTAAAATATTTATAATTTTATAAGAATATCGAAATGAATAGTTATATTTAATTTAAGATCAATAAAATTAGTCTCACTAATTGTTAGTTAAAAGTGTTTATTGAACAAAGTATATTAAGTATTTAAATTAAATAAAGGATGTGAATTGGGTGATTGATGATAAGAGAAAAAAGATTAAGTCAATGATAGAGAGCTTGATTAATTCAGTAAAACTTGAAGATACAAAACTATCAATAGAGGATTATAGAAAAGTAGTTCCAGATGATATAGATATTTATTCGATGATGGGGACGATTCTGTATTGTATAATTAGTTTTTAGGGCGTATCTTAGGAGGAAAATATTTATGTGTTCAAATATCGAGTATTTAGAGAATCTAATTAACAATGGTGAGATAGATAAAGCTGAAAATTTAATTTATAATATTTTAGAATCAGGGTATAAAAAAAAAGAATTATATTCGATTTTATCAGTTATTCATTATTATAAAAACAATTTAGAATATGCTAGTAAATATGCAGAGTTTGGATTAAAAATTGACCCATATGATTTTGATAATAACTTTAACTTAGCTATAATAAATGATAAGTTAGAAAATATTAAAGATGCTGAAAAATATTTTATTAAGGCATTTTTATACACAGGTAATGAATATATAAGAAAAACAATAATGCAAGAATTTTCAAACAAATACCAATTGCTTAATAAAGTTGCTAATAATTTTCGAAAATTTACTCAGAAAGAAATCAATATTTTACATGGAACAATGGAAATTGCAAATCAAATGAATACCTATGCTAAGGGATTAAAAAAAATAGGCTGTAATGTTAAAACTCTATCATATTATAAAAATTATTTAAATTATAAAAGTGATATTGAATTTAATATCACAGATATTAACGAAGATTTAGTTAATGATTTAATACAAAAAAATGATATTTTTCATTTTCATTTTGGAACGTCACTTAAATTAGACAATTCTGATATTAATGACCTTTACAAAAAAAATAAAACAATATTAATGCAGCATTGGGGTTCTGATGTAAGAAGATTATCGGTTGTGAAGAAATTTAATTCATATGCTAAGTCTAAAGTATTAGAGGAAGAATATATAAGAAACAAGCTAAGATTTTTAGGTAATTTTGTAAAGCATTGTGTTGTTTCAGATTATGAATTATTTGAATGTGTTAAAGAATACTATGAAAATATTTATATAATAAAACAAGCACTAAATTTAAATGATTATAAAAATGAATATTTATGTGTGAATAAGAATAATAAATTTACCATTGTTCATGCACCAACTGATCCTGAGTATAAAGGAACCAAATATATAGTTAGAGCAATAGAAGAATTAAAATTAAAATATGATTTCGATTTTATATTAGTATCTAATATGCCGCATAATGAAGCAAAAAAGATATATAAAGAAGCAGATTTAATAATTGATCAATTGCATGCTGGTGCTTATGGACTATTTGCTATTGAGAGTATGGCTTTAGGAAAACCTGTAGTAGGGTGGATTAGTGATTATATGTTTGATAGATATCCAAGAGAATTACCAATAATACCAGCAAATCCTCAAAATATAAAACTTGTATTAGAGTATTTGCTTCAGAATAAAGACTTATTGGAAGTAGTTGGAAATGAATCAAGAAAATATGTAGAAAAGTATCATGATATAAATAAAGTATTTTATGATATTTTGGAACTCTACTGTAAGATTTATAAGGAGTGATTATTTTGATAAATAATAAGAAGATATTTATAACGGGTGGAGCAGGTTTTATAGGTAGTAATCTTTGTAAGAGTTTTTATAAAA
>NZ_LKHP01000017.1 GCF_001440545.1 Caloramator mitchellensis | reverse complement strand
ATTAGAGTTACCACACATTGGGCTAATATACTTCCGTTTTATATTAAAACCACCCTGAGTTTCTAAAAAACTTAATCGTGTTTTTGGGTTAATACTTCTACCTATTTTTATACTACCATCTTCTTTTTCTATGATATAAACATATCCATTCATAAAAAACTCCTCCTTAATATTTTTATAAAAATAAAAAAGGCATGGTCATTTAAACCACACCTTTATTGTTAAGGAGGGTAGGTTTTTATCCTGCAAGTCCTTTATTTTTATTCTTCTTTATCAGTTATCCCGGGTGTTGTTGGGTCCATAAGCACACCCATTGCAACCAACAAACTTAAAGCAGTATTTACTGTTGTTTCCCAATCTTCTGGGACTTCAAAAAGCTTGAATGTTTTCGCTATCAATACAACTAAAGCTGAAAAGCTAAGCCAAAATGCCTTATTCCTTAATCTTGCCTTCCAATTCATATTTATTTCTCCTCCTTTAAATCATCAAAAAAATTATCTCCTGCCTCTATATATAAATTGGCAAGAGATTTTTCATATAGTTCAGCCTCTTTCTGCGTAAAGCTACGAACTTCTCCAAATAATTCTAATGCTTCATTCATCCTATCACCTTCACATAATCCTTGCAAACCCAGCCTTTGCTTGTTCTATACCAACCTTCTTTTTCGTCCAATATTTGCACCATATCGTCTCTTTTATATGTTCCAACAATCTTTGATGTCGTTGAAGGTTGCTCTCTAAGGTTCAAAGTTATCGCTAAGACTTGCCCTTTCTTAATTTGTGTTATTGCTTCATTTAATAGTTCTAATTCTTTTTTAATCAAAGGTATAAAATACTTATTCGCAGCTTCAACTGTATTTCCTCCAAAGAAATTAGTTCCCGGGCAGGATTTAGTAGTTCCTGCTCCATTTGTCCTCTTACCAGTTGCAAGGTCATACCAGTGATGATATACAATTGTATTTATGCTAGGAGTTAATTTAAACTTCTTACAAAGAACAGCATTTACAAAGACAATGCTCTTTTTCTGTTCCTCGCTCATTTTATCTCCACCAACATCAAAGTTACCAACGTTTTCAATACAAATTCCAGTGCTATTAGCTCCCTTAATGCCTGCTGGTGCTTCCTCTAATGGCCTGCAAATTGCAATCAGCCCATCAGGAAAAATGGTTATATTTTGACCTATTTCCTCAAACCCTCTTTTAAGATGGCTCCTTTCCATTCCCTTAAGCAATGTAAAGTGATTATTCTTAAAGTGTTTATAATTTGGTATATAGGTGTGGTGATTTTGAATTAAAAATATTTTTCTGTTGACCTTTAATTTTAAAATGTAATCCTTAAACTCATCTCTATTCATAAGAATAAATTTACCCTGCTTTTGCATTTCTTCACCTACTTTAATATTTTTATTCCTGCTACTACTCCTGCTACAAGTCCAATTGCTTTTATAAGTTCTAAAGCTACTTTCAACCATTTATCTTCTGTATTGTCTTTAGTCGTTGTAAACAACTCAAACATTTCTTTTAATTCGTCTAATCTATTGAATATCTGCTTAACATAAACCCTTGTTTCAGCTTGTCCTTCCTTTAAGTCTGAAATTTCTTTAGCATGAATCGAAATAGTCGCTTTTATTTCTTGAATGTCTTTTTCAATGCTTTCAAACCTTCTTTGCTCAATGCACTTTTCTTCATTCATGTTGCACCTCCGATATACTCACCCAATTTGTGAAAAAGAAAAGGGACTATTATCTGTAAAATAGCCCATAAATAAAATTTATGTTTTATTGACTACTTTCCTTTTCAGCAAAATATTGTTCTACCTCTGCTTTAACTTGTTGATTAATTATTTTATCGATTGTCAATTTTCCTGCCTCAATTAACTCAATACATTTTCTTGCTAAAAGTGTCATTGTTCAATCACCCCTTGCTGGGCAAGAATTAGTAAGGTTAAGTCGTCTATTTTAGCGTTTAGTTCTTCTATTGTAATTTGTTTTTGAGGAATAATTTGAGTATTTTCTGTATTAGTGATTAAAGTTTTTACAATTGCACCATTTTCATATTCTATAATTTCGTAATCTCCTTCAATATATTTATTCTTTATCATACTTTTAACCCTCCTCTAAGTTCAACATAGATTGGTGCTGATGAATCACTGTTTAAGGCTTTGACTTTAATTTTTAGAGAATTTTTGAAAAATAATGGGAATGAAAACGAACAAATTGCTCCATATGAGTTCAGTGATATACTTAAATTTGGAGTTTCTGTATAAGGTAGGGGTTCAATTTCTTTAAAGGTATGCGTATTTTGATAGCTCGATTGGTATATTGTATTATATACCCCACTATAACCATTCGCAGAATAAATATAATCTTTAGTTGCAAATCCTGACACACCATAATATTTAGTAGAACCACCAGGGTCTACATAAGATATAAAATTAACTGCTAACATCAAAACATTGTCAATGGTTATTTGTAAAAATCCCCCTTTTTGTTGACCTGCACCAAAAGTATGCCTAACTGCTATTGCCTCACTTATAAAGCCACTACCTGTAATATTTACAACTTCGACAAAATTTGTTGTTGTCCCTGAAACATTTATAGTCTTATTGACAGGTATGAACTTTTCATATAA
Organism: Caloramator mitchellensis; assembly: GCF_001440545.1. Taxonomy (NCBI): domain Bacteria; kingdom Bacillati; phylum Bacillota; class Clostridia; order Eubacteriales; family Clostridiaceae; genus Caloramator; species Caloramator mitchellensis. Next base: position 32,607 of record NZ_LKHP01000017.1, on the reverse strand, counting down.
TAAATCTGATTTTAATTGATTAATTTTCCCTAATACAATTGCGTCCATGTTTATATTACCTCCGTTCTTAAATAATTTCCGTTTGCGTCAAAATGATATTTTAATGTCAATGTTTCACCTGTGTTTAATGTCCTTGTTTCTGTGATTAAAGTAGGTGTGTAGGTAAATGTATCTGTCCTTAAAATGTTATTTTGAGCGTCTTTATGCTCTATTTTTGTTATGTTTCCCTCACCATCATAAGTAGGATATTGAATAGTCCCGTCTATACTATCAACAAATAAATGTCTTGCCCTATAAATACCATCTTCAATTTTATTGAGATTATAAGCTGTAATAGGTGTCCCTGCTTCAACTATTGTCCCCTCGGTTGGAATGAGTGTTATAGTCCCATCAGAATTATTTTGAACCTGATAAGTGCGAGGTTTTTCAACTATTCTATCTTTCCATAAAGTTTTATTATACATTTTGCCACCTCACTTTAAAAAATTCTTGTATCATCACCACAGTTGACAGTTCCACAATACTGTAAATTGTCTATCGCCTTGTTGATATACTCATATAAATCCTTTAAATTCTGTTCTAACCTATTTGCGTCTATATAACTAAAGCTGTCTAAATGTTGCCAATTTGTTTTAGGCTCTATAAAATTTGGTGTCGTTGTAAATGCGTTTCTTATTGAATTTATTAAATCTTCTATTCTATTTAAGCTTTCCACAAACTCAATATGTGCATAATTACGATTTGTAACAACATTATCGAATAAAGTAAAATTAGGGTTTAAAGTCTTAAATATAGTTTCAAGTTCCTTGATATTATTTTCAACTCTATTCAAATCTTCTGCATTATAATAATCTTCGCTTGTCCAATTTATCTTCGGCTCAAGCCATGACATTTATATCACCTCTGGCCTCTGTTCTTCCGCTTAAATATCCTTGATAATTAAGTTCTTGCTTGTAAATTACTGCGTTTTTATTGTTAAATCTATTTTCAATAGTTACGACATCTAATAAATCTAACAAGTAATTTTGTCGCCAATTTACACTATATACTGCTCTGCGTTTTAACCATTTCATTAACCAATTAGCAACATCAATAGCGTGTTCTTCAGTATTTATAAGGGTATTCCCCTCTAGTGGATAAATCTCACCTTTTTCTATAAGTTCATTTTCAACTATTACATCTGTTTTTGTTTCTAAATCTATAAAATAGCTTACTTTAACCCTTTTTATTGCTTTTGATAGAGATATTTCAGGCTCGGAATACATATTTTGAAGTTCTATTGAGTCAACTGCGTTGTTTAAATCAGTTGTATCTTGCACTATATGAATTTTTCCATTAGAGTCGGTATAACAATATGATCTCCCTGCTTGTAATACCATAAGTAAAGCATCTCTACAATTTGTTTTTTCCATTAATCCTAATGTTGATATTTGCTGTAATCTTGTATCTATTTCATAATCGGTTATTCCTGCTGTGTTTAGTATTTCAACTGCTATGTTATATAGATTTGTTGTTCTTGGCATTACGCTTTCATAATCATATCTTAACAGCGTATCAATAATTGAACGTGCAACAAAGGTAAATGTAAAGCTTGATTGTTCAGTTTTCCACTCTGTTAAATAATAAGTCCCTATTTTGTAATAGCTTATTTGTCCATTAGCTTCAATTCCCATATAGACAGTTACTTGCTGACGTTCCTGCAAGAATTTATAAGCACTATCAGGATTTAATAAGTTAAATTCATTATTAGAATTATCAATTGTAAAACTAAATTCACTTGCTGGTAATGTTTCATTTAATAAATTAACTTCATCTATTAAACTTGCCTTGATTAATTGTGTATCATCATAAGTTTTTAAAACTCCAAAATCTATTTCTGTAACCTTTGAAAATCTATAAGGCTTATTCCATTTATTAATCTTTAAAACAATCTTTTTAAATTGATAAAAGTTACCCAATATAAGAACTTGAGTTTTATCATTGGCTTGTATATGTTGATTTTCGATTAAAATATCAGTTGCATCATATACCATTACTTCAAAATCAGTTGCATATTCATTTTCTAAAGTATCGAATGTTATCGTCAAAGCTGGAATTGAGTGAATATTATCAAATACTATTTGAATTGTTGGTGGTGCGCTAAAATTACCTTCACTATCACAAACAAACGAGCTCCACCAACCTTGCTCCCCATTATCATTAGCATTTGATGATGGTATTCTGTAACTGCCATCTAATTTAAACTTATCTTTCTCAAACGTTGCTATTTTATATGCTCTATCACGATTTTTATTTATTATTTGAGTTGAATCAGTTATGCTGTTATTATCAGAGGTTGAGAGTGTTTTATTATCATCAAGAATAGTAACATCAGTAAAGTCAAATATAACCTTGCATGTTATATATCTAGAAATGCCTTTCATTGCATCTTTAATTGTTTGCGTTGTTTGTTTCAACACTCTCACCTCTCAATCAAGTTAAATTTAATGTCCTTCCAGCGGATATTACCGTTATTATAATCCATCATTCCTACACTTCTATCTCCACAATAAAATGTTCCTGTTCTTAATACTCCTGTTTGTGGGTCAGTATAAGTTACCTCAAAAAAGACAGGTGACACTTTATTTAAAAGGTTTGACAACTCATCTTTTGTTAAATAGCTCCATGATAATTCAAGTTTCCTCTTTGTCGCTATTCTCTCAATTATCATTGTTCCTTGTGCATTTCTCTCGGCTTTTGATATATCCATTATTCCAACAATCAATGAAGAAGGGGCAGGTACATCTGCCCCATTTATTTTTAGCACACTCAAAACCTACCCCTCCTTATGTTGTCTTAATTAAAGCAGGTCGTCCTAATCTTTGTAGTTCTCCATCTATTTTGGGTAGTAACACTCTCGCTAAAGTTGTTCCATCTATTTGAATTACAATATCCTTATTTTGTCCTGTTGAGTTCATACTGTTATTTATCTGCATAGCTTGAAGTATTGCAGTCCCTACCGCTGACGCTATATTATTTTCAAAGCTTGTATTTAATCCTTGCAATACTCCTGCAGTTGCCTTTACTGCAGCTTGTATATTACCTATATTGCTATATATCCCTTGTGCATACATCTTCATGAGATTAGGTGCCCATTTGTCTGCATCAGAACCAGGACCCTCTTTAGCTGGTGAATGGAAACCGATAAAGTTGCTTATTGTTGATGCCACCTTACTCGCAGTTTCCCTTACCTTGTCAATCATTGAATTTATTCCATCTATTATATTCTTTACTAAATTTTTACCCCAATTTTTTGCATCTTCAATTATTTCGCTAATTTTTTCTTTTGCATAATTGAATGGATGCTTAATTTTATCTGCAATCTCCGTTGCTTTACTCTTTACTTTATCTGCTGCATCTAAAAATATCTTTGGAAGTTCAGTTTTTAGCTTATCCCATATACTTAATAAGGAATTTTTTATTATTATCACATGTGGGTTAATAGCAATCTTAAATTCTGTCCACTTTTCTTTAGCCTTTGTTGTAATATCACCCCATAGATTTTCAAACCAACCTTTTATACTATTCCATACATCAACTATGCTGAAATTTTTTGCTTGTTCAATCGCGGGTTTTATTGCTGTTTTAAATTCCGTCCATTTATTTATAGCGTTAGTTCTTATTGGATTCCAAATGCTTGTATCAAACCAACTAACTATACTATTCCATGTATCTTCAATACTAAATTTTCTTACTCCATTAACAACTTCCCTAACACTTGTTTTAAATTCTTCCCATTTTTGAATTGCATTAGTTTTTATCCTATCCCAAATACTAGCCAGATCTAATGCTGAAATTTTTTCAAATATAGATTCTTTGATACGTTGCCAGTGTTCAGAAGCATTTTGTTTAATGTTATTCCACTTGTCAATTAACATTTTTTTGTATTCATCCCATTTCGAAGAAGATTTCTCTTTAACATCATCCCATAATGTAACAAAATAATCTCCAATACCACCAAATGTTTCTTTTAAGCTATCATTTAAATTAAATTTTGGAAACTCAATGTTATTAAAATCATATTCTAATTCTGAAATATTAGCTTCTGGCATTTTAACTGATTCATCTGCTATTTCTTGCATAATAGCATGAACTTCATCAAAACTTTGCAAATTATCACTTGCAGCTTTACTCTGTTGTTTTAGTGCATTAGTGTTCTTTCGAGTTTGTTGAGAAGCATTTTTTGTAGCTTGATTTACTTTATCTTGAGCTTCTTTAACTTGTTTTAATTCATCTCCTGCAGCTACATAAGTTGATTTTCTTTGTGCCATTATGCTTTTTTCATTTTGAATAGACGCCTTTATTTTATTTTGCATATTTGATAATGCTTTACCTACTACAGGAATCCAACCTAATATTAACTTATAGTAACTCACTATTGCATAAACTACATACGCAATTCCAACCTTTAAAGCTCCCCATGCTTGTAAACCATAATATCTAACTTTGTCCCAGTTTTTATATAAGGCTATACCTGCTACAATTAAGGCTGATATTGCTATGGTAGCCCATCCTACAGGACCAAGTGCGGTCCATACAGCAATTATTGCTGCTCTTGCAGCTGTTAAAGCACGTGAAAATATACCTGTTGATACTGTAGCTTCTAACATTAGAACCTTATAGTAAACAACTACCGAATTCAAAAATCCTATAGCTCCACTTGTAACAGTTGAAGCACCTGCAAGTGCAAGATTTACTGATTTAAATAACCCAACTGCTTTAGTTGCAGCGTTTACAGCAATAGTTGCAAGTTTAAAAGATACAAAATACAACAACACTCCTTTAATTATTGGCCCGAATATGTTCCAATTATTTTTTATTGTATTAAATACCCCGACAATTATTTGCCAAATACTTCTTAGTGCTGCACTAATCATTTGAAAATCAGATAAAACGTTAGGCCCAAACATTTTTCCAATGGCATAGTTAAATCCGCCTTGTTGCATTTCATTTTTAAACCGCTGAAGCCAATCTCTAACGCCTTTTAACCAATTCTTTAAGCCTTCAAATGCACCTTCTGTCGCTTTCCCTGTTATACTCCTTAGAGTATCTTTTATTGTTGAAGTAATACCTTGCCATGTATTCTCCATGTTTTTCATCAAGTCTTTGAATCTGCCTTCCATACCTGCAACAAGTATATTAACTGCTTTGTCTGCTGGAATTAATCCATCCTCAGCTAATTTCTTGACCTCAGGCACTGTTTTCCCAATTGCCTTGGCTAGCATATCCCAAGCTGATATACCAACACTTGTTAGCTGCATCATATCTTGTGCTGTAACTCTCCCTGCTGTTTTCATCTGTCCCAATGCGAACATAATTCTATTTATTGTTTCTGAACCACCCCCTAAACCCGCCGCTGCGTCGCTAACTGCCTTCATGATAGGTAATACATCTTTTGCCTCAAAACCAAATGCCATAAGCATTTTTGCACTTTCTTGTAACTCTGGAAACTCAAAAGGTGTTTTATCTGAAAAATCTTGCAAGTCTTGTAGAAAAGACTTTGTTTTTTCAGCACTACCAAGCATTGTTGTAAAGCCAATTGTAGCCCTTTCCATCATACTATTAAAATCTAATGCACTACCTGCGATAGCTCTAAAGCCTGATTTAACTGCTTCAAAAATACCCATTCCAAGTGTAAACGACATAGCATTTTTAAATATATCTCCTATATTTAATCCTGTTTTTTGAGCCCTTTTTTCTGCTCTATCCAAATCTTTTTCATACTGCGAAAAGTCTACACCCATTGCTACTAATAGTTCTCCAACTTTCATCTTTTCACCACCTTTTTTAAAAAAGCAGGATTTTTTGTTAAAACATAGAAATAATATAAGTGTAATAAAATTTTTGGAGGTGTTATTATATGAACAAAAAAAGTTTCAAATCAATTCTACTGCTCTTAATTTTAATAACCTTTTTAGCTTCACCAGTTTTTGCCGCAACATTAGTAAAAACAATTAAAGTAACAATCAGTTCAGTAATGTTAAAGTCAAATAATAAACAAATCGTAGTTAACTCCATAAAATACAACAATACAATTTATGTTCCTTTAAATCAAGTAGCAGCATTGCTTAATAAAAAGGTTAGTACAAATAAATCTTCTATTGTATTAATAGATAAAGATTTACCACCTTCAACTGCAGTAGGTTATTCAAGAACTAATCCTGCTACTCTTAATACTCCTTTGGTTATAGCTTTTGAGCATGGCCTTAATAAATTTAAAGCGAAAATTACAATAAAAGAAATTGTTCGTGGTGCTGACGCCTGGAATATGTTGTATAAAGCAAATGAATTTAATGAACCTCCAACTGAAGGTTACGAATACATATTAGCAAAAATTAATTTTGAATTATTGGAAGCAGATAACGATGCTTCATATGAACTTTCAAGAGTTAATTTCAAATTAATATCTGAAAAAGGAAAAGAATATCCTACAGTTATGTGGGGAGTATGTCCAGAACCACAATTTGATAACATTTCATTATATAAAGGTTCATCTCATGAAGGTTGGGTAGTTTTCCAAGTAGAAAAGACTGACTTAAAACCAACTATTACTTTTGGTAGAAAATATGATGGAACTGGTGGTATATGGTTTAAGGCATACAAATAATTACCACGGTCCCTTTAATCCCTTTGCTTTTGCTTCGGCAATATAAGAGGCCCATTTATCTTCATCTTGGGCCTCTTTAAAATATCTTTCTATTTTTGCTGCATATTTTTTGTCTATAAAATCATCTGGTTTAACTTCTTTGAGCCTTCTTTTGCTAAACATATTTGCTATTGCAGCAAAGCCATTTGTTATTACTGAAGCTAAAAATGCCCATTTGCCTTTAAACTCTACATATTCTTGAATTTCTTTTTGCTTTTGCAGTTCTTTTATTATCGCTTCAAGCTCACTTGGTCTTAATTGTTTTATATCTTCAATATTCCAACCAAATTCCCTTGCTAAAAGCACTATTATTTCTGCATTGAGGAAATCGGAGCTAAACGCATCATTGTCCCCATCAGTTTCTTTATTCCGAAAAAATTTACATCGATAAATGCTTGAATCAACGCTTCAAGTTCGCTCATATATGCATTTTTGATGTCATCCTTATTCAACTCAGGAAATATTATAGGTAATTTGTCATATATCAAATCAAAATCAACATCCACATTTTCCAAAGTTATCTTGCTTATTTTGCCTTTACTCCCTGGAAAAAGCTCTGCAATAAGCTTTTCAAGCTCACCAATTTTCTTTTCAGTAACACTTATATTTTTACCCGCTACAGTAATAATTCTATCTCTCATATGCTTTAGCCTCCTTATAATCTTATAAACAATTCTCCTACACCTTCGAAATCAATTTTATCCTTAACAAGCTCATCAACAGCTGATTCTATACCTTCGCTTGTTATTATTGCAAATCCTTCAAAGCATTTTTGACTTGCACCTGAATCAACAAATAGCTTTACAACAATGATATTCCCAAGTGATTTAAAGAATCTGTCATCTCCCCAATATGCTTCTGCTGAACCTTTCCATCCTTTTATTGTTGCAGTGTATTCTTTCCAGCCACCACTTGCAAATGTCGTAGATTCTGTTGTTTCTTGTTCAAAATCAATACTCCAATTGAAAAATCCGCCGCACTGAACAAGTGTTAAAGCCTGTCCTGAGACTGTAACTGTATCAGTAGGCTGCAATGGTGAATCAAATACAACATACCCACCTGCTCTTTCAAGTTTATAACCACTTGATACAACAGTGCCATTCTTTTTTACTGTAATCGTTGCATTCAACGGCCAATATCTATATGCTGTATTTGTTACTTGATATCTTGTCAACGTTGCATCTTTAGTTGTAGCTTGATCTGTAAAAGAAACAGGAGCGGCATTTATATCGCTCACATATACCGCTCCAATCATACCAGTTATAGCCATGTTATCACCTCATTATGTTAAGGTTACGGTTAATGCACCTGTCCCTTGAAAATCACACTTAAATGTTCCCTTATCATCAACTGGCATTTCAATTGAAAAATTAACATAAGCTGTTCCTGCAAGTTTCTTTGTAGCATCAATTCTAAGTTCGAGAGAAACCGTCGTGCCATTTTGCCATGCTGTGATAAGTGCTCTTTGCCCGTTTGTGTCAGAAGGATTAAAATTACCTTCAAAGCTTCCTTTCCATTCTTTTAAACCTGCAATAAATTCTTTCCAACCGTTAGAATCAAAATTTGTTATTTCAATATTGTCTGTTTCGCAATCAATTGACCAATTAGAAATCTCTGAAACCTTGTTTGCTCCTATATATACACTACCGCCTTTTCCTGCAATTGCCATTATTATACCTCCTTTATAATTTCAAAATTGCAAACAAATTCTGCTCTATTATTTTCGTCATACCCTAAAAACTCAGGACTTTGCAAAGCCTTGATTAATAAATATCTTTTACCATTGATAATTCGTTCTGATAAACCATGCAATATATTTTTTACCTGTTCAATCTTCATTCTTCCAGTTTGGTAATCAACATTTCTTACCATTACCTGTAGCCTTGGTTTTTCAATATTACTATGCAGTTCTGGTGCTTCACCGCCATATTCAAACAATGCTATGCAATTATCTACATCGTCTGGCAATAGTGATAAGAAAATATCGGTTCCTAATAAACCGATACTTTGTTCTTGTAAATACTGCCCTATATCAAGTAGCATTTACATCACCCCTTTTCAAGGGCATCTTTTATTGCTTTTTGAATGTATTTCCTATACTTTCCTTTATTTTGTTCAAAAGGAACTTCTAAAAACTTTGCTCTACCGCCTTTAGGGTGCTTAAAATGTAATCCCTCATGTTGTCTTCGTGCATAAGGCAAATCATAGCCCACTAAAACAGACATTATTCCTATGTTATATTTAGTATAATCTAAAACAACACTACAATTTCTCCTCAGGTCTCCTGTATCAATAGGTGCTTGCTCTGCTGATTTTCCTTGTAAATCTGCACCGCATTTTAATAAAGCCTTCTTCGCTGCCTCTCTTGCTATTTCTTTTGCTAAATTACCTCTCCATTTCAGTTCAAAACCACTCATACCCACACCTTCCTAAAAAGAAAAACACCGTCTAAATTAACGGTGTCTGAGTAGTTCATAACGTTAAATTGTTTACCTTCATATTCAAGCTTATCATCAAGCCCTACCTTTTCTATTAGATAAAATGTTCCTTGTGATACTGATTCTTTGCCTTGTTTATCCCTTATAAGCTTCATTCTTTCTTCATATCTACAAGGGATTTCAACTGCTGGAGCATATATAGGCTGGCCATATGCGTTGTTGCCTGTTTTTTTATACCACTTTACCTTTTGATTAAAATACTCTTTCATCTAATCACCACCGCTCCAGCAATATAAGGCTTAAGTAACTCTAATGCTTCTTTACTAAATAACTTGCCATATCCTTTATATTCTTCTGATACATCCCCAAAAGTAACTCTAACTAAATTTTGTTCCTGTGCTTTAGTTCTCGCACTATTACCATACTTTAGTAACGCTAAAGCTTCTTCACACGTTGCAGTTTTAACCTCATCTGGAATTGTAGGCTGTTCAACTACTCCAAAGAAACCAATTCTTTGCCCTACATTAACTAAAATTCTTGGAAATTGCAATACCTGCCCTGATTCCGCCTTTGAACCTTTAAAGCTTAGTCTATTTATTCGTCTTGTTGCTTCTTTGAGGGCCTTTTCTTTTGTTCCTTGGTCTGCTCCTTGCCATTCATCACAGTAGAGTTTTCCTCCAAAGTATTCTTCTGCCCATTCAAGGGTACAGAAGCTGTCAATTCCTTCTGTGAGTGCCATTGTTCTTCACTCCTTAATTTTTCTCTTCGTATTCTATTGAATGCAGTTACACTCATTATATCACTCCTAATAATATTTTATGAGGCAGGTTTTTCCTGCCCCCATCATCATATCTTATGCTTAAACGCAACTATTCTTATGTTCTTGTTTTCATATACTCTATTCCAGTTTGCAGCAGTTGCTAATTCTGCATTTGATGGTGATGAACCTGCAACGCTTGCTGATGTAAATGCTACTCCTCTTGGGTGTAGAATAAATGTCTTTCTATTGATTAGATAGTCTTCACCAGCAAGTGAATCTCTGTCTGTTTCTGTTGCTGTGAATCCTACAGGATTTCCGCTACCGTATGCTATTGCACCTTCACCAAAAATATATGTTGTGAATACGCCTGTCCCACTGTTATATGGGCAACCATCATCAACGATTACTCTCTTGCCCATATATGTTTTAACTGATGGTGAACCATCAGCAGGTTGAACAGTTTGGACAAGATTTTGTTTAGCAAGTGCAGCTTCAACAGCTGAATGCATAATAATTGCAGTTAGCTTTTCTTTTGCATCGCCAAGCTTTTGAACTGCATCTATGAATGTTGTTGCTGTAAACTTTGCAGCATCTCCAGTTCCTGCTGAAACGTCATGTAAATTTCCTGCCATTGAAGCTGATGCAAATACACCATCAAGTAATGATATAACGGTCTTTTGCATTTGTCTTGCCCAATATCCAGCAACTAAATCAGCTATTGCCCTCATTGGGTCATCTCCTGCAAGGTTTGCCGCTAAGTCATTTACTGCCCATGCTTTACCTCTTCTTAAGATAACTGCTACATCTTGCCCTGCAGTAATCTTATCTGGCGTTAATGCTCCTGAATCGCTTAACACTTCATCATCACCAGTTAAATCATTCCAATATGGCATATTGATGGTTTTTGCTCCTGCTGAAGCAAGTCTATCAAATTCTGGTATATGTGATAATATACCACTTTGATATAATGCTGAAAGTTCTGCTGTTCTTTGAATTACATAAGGGTTAAATACCTCTGGAATTATAACATCTTGAATTTTTGTAACCATAATTTATTCCTCCTTTAAATTTTTTTATTTTACACCTGCTGCAGCTTTAAGTTGTTCTGCTAATGCAGGGTTTTCTTTTAAAATCTTTGCTTGTTCTGTTAAATTAAATGTTTCTTTTGCCCATGGGTTTTTAATGGTAGGATTAGCTCCACCTGGTGGATTAGATGCACCACCTATTTTTGTTTGCACATCACCAAATAAAAAAGCCTTGGTTTCAGCAATTGATTTTAATTGCTCATCAAGGCCTTCAATTGAACCATCTTCTTTGATATTTAGTTTAGACTTATCAATAAGCATTGAAACAATATCAGGGTCTTTTGCGTTTGATTTAATTGCAGCCATTTTTATTGCTGCAGATATACTAACGTCTTTTATCTTTCCTTCTGATTCTTGTAGTTTTGTTTGGAGCTCCTGAATTTGATTTTGCAATTCTTCATTTCCTTTTGCCTGCTTTTTCATTTCTTCAAACTGTTTGTTTAAATCTTCTGCTTGTTGCTTGTAAAGTTTCTTTTGTTCATTAATTTCATCAAACTTTGCCTTTGGGATATATGAACCATCGTTGACGATTAGTTCCTTATCCCCTATTTTTTCTTTTACTTTGCTGTAAAGTTCTTCTCCTAAAAGTTCTTTTAAGTCCATAACATAAACCTCCTTTTATTATTCCCACTTGCCTTTTTATACTGGTCGGCTCCAGCTGCGGTCTTCTTCTTTTGGCCCTACAATACTAAAAAGGGCAATATAAAAAGCACCTGCGAATGCAAGTGCCTGTTAACAAATCATATTTCATAAATAGAGATTATTTCGTTCTCATAAATACAAATTACTTCACCTATATTTTTCATTTCTGTATCACTAATTGCTTCAATTTCATCAACCCTTATACATATACTATCATATTCTTCATCAAAGTCTTCTCCAAAGTTATAATCTTCTACATAACCCTTTATTTTAATATTACCTTCCATCTCAATTAAAACATGCTTTCCGTGATAATTCTCTAAAAATCTATCACTCATCATTATTCAGCTCCTTTAGTGGTTTTATCGGAACAACATGAATTCCTGTTTTAGAGAAATGTATACAACATCTATTTGTCTTATATTCTTTTCCTTCTTTATCTATATATATTCCAATAAGTTTATCACATTCTACATATAGCCTGTTATTCCATTCTTGATGCTTATTTAGTCTTATTTCACCATTTGAGATATATCTATCTATAATTTCCTGTGCATTTGCAGTTAATATACTAGGTTTATAATTTTTATTTTCTTTTTTAAGCCTATCTAAATATTCTTCATATTCATTTGTTCCGTATATATGCCTATTCTGTTTTTCAATATTTATTTTTATATTGTATTTCCCATTTGCTATATCTTCTTTAATTCTTTGTTTTGTCTTAATTATATCACTACTATCATCCTTTGTCATTGCTGTTTCCTTTTTATTCTTAATATATTCTTCATATTGCTTTATTATACTTCCATCTTTTCCAGTTGGTCTTTTGCCTTCTTTTTCATAGGAACGCTTTAACCTTTCTGCAGCTTTAACCTTGTCTTCCAACTGTGCATTCTCATTATACAAAACTTCCCTTGCTTTGCGTCTATTACTTTGTATAGTTACCTTATCTCTCATTCCTTTATAGGCCTGCTTTTCTTTTTCATTTCTCGGATCCTTTGTAAGAGAAGTATTGCTAAACCTTTCCGTTTCTTCTGCATTATCGTCAAATTCTCTAACATAAGGTTGTAAGGAATGTCTGCAGTTAGGGTGGATTGGTGGCCTATATCTATCTTCAAGCTTTGGATAACGTTTATCTTTGCCGCTAATGCTAAATACTTTCCCTTGTAGTGGTGCACATTTTTCACATGTTGGATAATGTGTTGTTATCCTGACTAAATCAATCCCTGCTTCCTCACATGTGTTTAGTGTCGCAACACTTGCTATTTCAGCTGTTGTAGTCCTTGCAACCATTTCAGCGTATCTATCTATTCTCCATTCCCTGCCTAACTTATCTTTAAATCCAGTTAAGCCTTGTGACAATAACTTCTGCTGCAGCTCCTTTGATATGTCCTTTACTGTTTGCCCTGCTGCATATTTTTTAGCTGCCGCTTCAAGTGCTGCTTGTCTGTAATAATCATTTATCCTTCTTCCTGCAAATTGTGTTGCTTGCCTTAAATTATCATACATATTCTGTGCGATAACATCTATTGCTCTTTGATGCACCTGAGCAAATTCTGGTTTTATATCCTTTTGCATTCCTACTTTGTTAATGTATGCTAAAACTTGTGTGTAATTCTCTTGATAAATCCTTGGAATTACTTCTTGTATCCATTTTGCAGCTTCTTTGTCTATTTGATTGAGTATCCCCATAATCTGCTTTAGTTGGTCTTTATAAAATACTACATTTTGTTTTTTTGATTCCTTGTGTAATAATACCTTTAAAACTTCTAAAAAACCTTGTCTGTATATTTCAACTAAAGCTTCTATTTGTTTTTCAACATCATAAGGCATTATTCTTCACCGCCTGTTTGTCTACCTTCTTGCAGGTTCACTTTAAATAATGCTGGTGCTTCTTGATTAGCTTCAACTGCTATTTTTGATAATTCTTCTCTTAGAGTCTCTGCATCAAACTCAAATAAATGTTTTAATGCTGTCTCTCTTGAAATTAATCCATTTTGAACTAATGTTGAATAAATTTCCGCTTGTTCTTTTTCGTCATTTGGTAATCCATCTTTCCACATTATATTAATATTTTCTAATTTAACACCTTTACCTAAATTAGCATCAAGTTGACTTGCTATCATTAGCACTTTCTCTATAGCAGGGTCAAGCCTCATTCTAATTCTATTTACCTTAGCAAGTGGAGCCATCATTAGTCTTCTTAATGCTGTTCCACTCTCTGCAAGTCCTGATTTTAATTGTCCAAATGTAGCTGCACTTGTTTCACTTAATGCATAGAATTGCTCTAATAACTGTTCTATATGCTTAAATGCAGCTTCAAGCTGTCCATCCCATGTTACATATCCAGGCGGATTTTCTCCTTGACTTATAGGGAAATATTTTCCGCCACCTTTTACATACCAATTACCATATTCATCTTGTTCAAGTGCTGTATCTGGACCATACATATTAGGGTCTGCATGCTTATCAAGAATCCTACTTATTTGTGATAATCTTATTTCAAGCTCTTGTATAATTCCATCTAAATCATTATAATCATCTAACCCATAAGCTCTATCACTTGTCATTAGGTTGTGAACAGGAATAACTAAAAAATCATCTACACCTGTTTCCTGTTCTTCTGGTAAATCAGGATAAAATGTTTCAAGTGGCAGCTGTGATTTTATAAGTCCATTATCAAGCTCAAACAACTTGTTTATTATCTTGCTTTTTTCGTGTATTTCAGCCCTTAAAAACATCCTTTTTCTTTGCCCACCAAGTAATGTTTTTTCTGTTATTTCAAATGTCCATGCTATTACATGGGCTTGTACATCTTTTATATTATCTGGACTTACTACTGGGAACCATAGGCTTGGTGGAATCGCTTCTATTATGGGCTTTTTATCGTATCTAACTTTAAATATACCTGTTCCGTATCTTGAAATATCTAAAGCAACTTCGTAAGCAACATTAAAAAAATCATTGTCATTAATTATCTTTTCTAATTGTTGCTGTTTTTTTGATTTTTGTTCTCCTGCTGTTATGCGTGGTCTTTCACCTAATAGTAAGTCTGCCCACAACGTTGATAATCTCTTTGCCCAGTTAGTAACTATAAACACCGCTGTATTATATTCATCTCTATACAATCTTCTAACCCAATCTCCAAAGACTAAATCATGACATCCTTCAAATAGCTTTTTGTTTGCTTCATATCGTCTTAGTCTTTCTATTTCACTCTCTGCCGGCCATGGTTGACCTATATCTATTTGATTTAAGTCGGTTAACATATCATCACCATCCTTGTGGTTTGCTTATGATTGGCTTTCTGCTTAACATATCATCCTCTAAAGCATACCTAACTGCATCTATACTATGATTGTTCTTATCTGGATAATCTGCTTTAAAGTTACCTTCTTTGTCCTTTTCAAGCTCATAATTTAAAAATTCCCTCAAAGTATTAGGGCATCTTTCCGGGTCAATTATTATCTCCTCTAAATCCTGCAAAAATTTAATCCCATATTCAACACTATCTGGACCTTTCTTTGCACCTTTTACTCTTAAACCGTATTCTTTTAACTCATCTATTGATTTTGGTTCCGCACTATCTGCTGTAATCCACCTATTTGAAACATTTTCTTTCTTAATTAATTCTGCTGCTTTTCTATTGCTTAATCCTGCTTGATGTATTTCGTAGAATATATAAAGCCTTCTGCGTGTTTTATCAAAGTGACATACTGTATAATGAAACGGATCCCCTGCATAACCAAAGTCAATTCCTCTTTTTATCCTGTCAAATATTTTTATCTCTTCATCAGTTATCTTTCTTGCAGTAACATTAGTAAATATTTCTCCACCTGTTCCTGTTACCTCTCCTAAATATTCATGTCTGTATGCTTTTTCATTAACCTTCTTTAGGTGTTCTGCTTCAATAAAAAACTGTTCACCAAGCCATGCTTTTGGAACAGTTAAATATGTGCTATGATGAACTTTTCTATCTTCCCTATCGATTAAAACTTCTTCATTTACCCAGCTTCTAACACTATTAGGCGGATTATACGTATAAAATACTACAAACTTTTCTCCACCTCTCATTAAGGACTGGTTAATCATTCTTATTTCTTCTATTCCATTAAATTCATCAACTTCTTCATACCATATAAACTTTATATAACCTTTACTTACTTTAGTCGATTTTATCTTTTTAGGTTTATCTGCTCCTCTGAATAATATCTTTTGCCCTGTAGGAATATACGTTAATTCCATAGGGTTATGTTTAATATCCCAGTATTCACTCACTTGTAGCTTTTCTATGGCCCATACAAGTTGTTCAAATACACTGTCCTTTAATGTTTCCTTTACTTTTCTTAAAACAACTGCATTAGCTTTAGGATCCTTCATTATACCAAGTATTATTTCAATACTGACAAACGATGATTTTGTCGACCCTCTTCCACCTTTTAGCCAATAATGTGTATATCTATTGTTTTTTATATCGTTGTGAATTTCATAAAAAGAAGGTGCAATAAGTTCGCTTAATTTAATCTTCATTTGCACCATCTTCCTTTATATCATCTATTATTACAACACCCATATTCCCTTCTACATTTACCTTTTCGGTAAACAGAGTATATCTTTTACCAAGGAGCTCTGCAGCTTTTATCCTGTCTCTTGCCCCTATCTGTTTCTTTATAATTTTTGCTTTTGTTGCACCTTTTCTAACCGATTCTACTACAACTACTTCCTCTTTAATTTCTCCTCGCATTGATTTAGATAGAAATTCCAATACTTCCTCTGCTTTTGCTATGCGTTGATTTTCTATCTGTTTTAATCTTTCGGAAATATAGTTTTTAATGTCTACATTTGTCAGCAATCTTGAGCCATTTTTTCTTGCTGTATCATCATTTTTAGTATTATAAGCCCTTTTATAACTTTCTGTGGCATTCAGCGTTTCAATATAGAAATCGCAGAATGCCTTCTGTTTTTTCGTTAATTTACCCACTGAATGCCACCTCCTTCTTCACCTTATTTGCCTATATGCTCCTCTACGCCTTTTATATATGTGCTCATGCACTCCCATCAATTCCTCAATATCTTTAAAGGCGAGGTGCTCTTTCCTCTCCTTCATCAACTTTTCGTATTCCCTTGGCTGTTTATGTTTGAGTATTTCTCCTATTTTCACCTCTCCTCAACTCCTTTCTACAAAATAAAAAGAGCCTAATTAAGGCTCTTAATTTATATAACTATTTTAAGTTCATCTGCATAATCATATGAAATTAAATTTTCAAAAGGAGTTTCAAGCCACCCTTTTTCTTTATGTGATATATCGGAAATTTCCCTGCAACTTTTATTTTTAAATTTATCTATTACAATATTTATTACTTGAAGTTCTTCTTCAGTAAAAATAGACATGTCATAATTTTTATTACTCTTTATTTTTATAATTGTAGATGTTCCATCGATTGATTCTTGTTCTTCCATCACAAATTTATCACTTGGATAATTCAAAAGTTCAACATATCCCCTTTTTTCAACAACAGGCCCATAATGGCACTTAACATATCTTAAACCTGTTATTGAAGTAACATAATGTTTAAAAGAGATAAAATCTGTATACCATAACAACTTATTTAGGTTAGTTTGATATAGTTCATTAATTTTATCAGCCAAATAGCTTATTAAATTTTCCACTTTTTCAAAGTCAAATTTCTTATAACCATTATAAATATTTTCTTCATGACTTAACAAATTTATTATATACTTTTTCTTTTGAAATTTAACAATATCCCCTAGTTTATTGTTTACTTTATCATATGTTTTCTTTGATATCCGTTCCTTGTTATACGCTTCCTCAACTTTTTCCTTAAAAACCTCTTCATCTTCAAGCAATAGTTTTAATAAATCACTGTGACTTTGGCTTGGTAAATCTCCTCTTTCATATCTATTTATAGTCATCTTACCCCAACCAAGAATAGCACCAAGTTCTCTTTGCGATAAGGCATACTTATCCCTTAGTTTTATAATATCTTCGGGCTTAATTATTCCCATAATCTCTCTGTATTTTTCATACAATCTTTTTAAATTATCTTCTTCGATTTCTTCAACAAATAGATCCTCACCACATTTTTTACAATATGCAATATTTTCAATAACATTTACTTTTATACCTTTATACTCATTTATTAAATTTTGCCTTATCTCATATTCAACGTATCCATTACAGTTAGGGCAATAAACCTTTTTCATGTAAATCCTCCCCTTTATTCATTCATGTCTTCATGAAATGATATACATACCACCTCTTCTGGAGGGTTATATCTAATTTTTATGTAAATTTGTTTATCTAAATATGTTGTATTCTTGAAAACCCAAATATCTCCTTCATATTTTGGATTGTGGTCTTTTTCAGGTCCTTTTATATAATCTTGAGGCCTAAGGCCCAAAATAATTCTCTTCACATCTTCTGTTAACAACCCATAATTTCTCATAAATTTAACATTTTTATCTCTTCTAACAAATTGAAAGCCTTTTTCTACAACTACTTTCTTTATCTCTTTTAAATATGCTGTTAGTAAATTATTCTGTAGTAAAATAATATCGCCCTCTTTCGTGTCGTGAGATGTTCTTTACTTATTTTTATTATATCATATTAGTTTTGTTTTTGCCACTTTTTGAGGGCATTTTTATTATTATTTTTACCTTTTTTCTATTTTTTATTAAACCTATATTATAATTAACATATGTTATAGCGTCCTTACTCATGACTAAAGTCACGAGAATGCGGACGCTATTTCTTCAAAAAACTAAAAAGCAGCCTGGGGGAAAGGCTGCTCACCCGCACAATGCGAGCCCCAGAGTAGCTGTGCTACTCATAAATTTTCTATTTTAATAATAACATATCTAATTTAATCTTGTCCGTCTCAAATTTGTCTCAAAAATGTCTCACATTTTTAACCTATTAAATTAACCCATCTTGCAATATCTTCTATTAGTTCCTCTCTCTTTCTATATACTGTCGCTCTTGCTATATTAAGTATATATGCAATTTCGTCTATACTCTTTTTGTCCCCATATTTTAACTCTAAGAATCTTTTATTTTCTTCTGATAACATTAGCAAATTACATTTTAATGTGTAAATTTGCCTTTCTAATTCCCTTATCTTTATCCTTTTCTTTAAATATTTTTTTCTTACATAAAACCATTCTTTTTCAAGCTTTTCTATTTCTTTTACTAGTGCCTTCTCTGCATAACTGGTTCCATCATTAGAGGTCTGAATTTTGCTTCTACTGTAGTCTATTCCCATATTTAATTCAGTGTCTATTGAAACTTTTGTTTCCTTTAAGTCTTGCTTTATTTTTTCCTTCTGTTTTTCCAATTCCTTACATTCTTCCTCTAGAGCTTTAATCTTTTTTAAAGTATTGTAATATCTATATAGGTGCCCTTCTGTCTTTCTGAAAACATCGTCTTTAATCATCCTGTCACCTCTATTTCATGCTGATTATTGATTGACCACAAAATTTTGGTTCCTCATTCTTGCACGTTCTTTGTTTGCAGTTCTCCCTTTCTTGGCAATACATACAACAATAATCGCTGCATCCAGCATTTATGTTTATTAAACATTTGTATCTTACCCAATCATAAGCATAATCTTCCTTATCATCCTTTGCTGCTGTCAGAAGAGCCGATAATAAGAAACCAAACATTCCACCTATCATCCAACTTACTATTATCTTTAACATGCTTTTATCCTCCTTACATTACATTTTCTAACCATACTCCCGTTTATAAAGATTTGACCACATTCAAAACAAATTTCTGCATCTTGATTAGCATAACTACATTTGATTAAAGTTCCACCACAACCACATATTTTGTAATTGCTTAGCCTTGCCGCTCTTTCTGAATTTTTATAATATCTTTTTTTGTCGTTCGCCAGGAGGTCAACTATTGCACATGCAGCGTATTTTATTGCTTCTTTATTGTGCATTTTCCTACCTCCTTTAATCTTCTCTCCTTCCGTATTGTTCCTGCTCTTTATATGCCTTACTATACAAGCTCCTTAATATTTCACATTCTTCAATTAAAACATCTACCGCTTTTCTTTCATTTAACACAAGCTGTTCCGCTGCTTTATATCTTGCTTCAAGCCCTGCTGTTTTCATCATTGCATATATTTCACATTCCTTAACTGTTGATTTCTCTAATTTAGCTTCAAGAAATGCTTTTGCATATTCCGCTTTATATTCTCTGGTTGCTTGCCTATATTCTTCTGCTCTTTGATTCATTCTTTCTCTTGCCTTGCTAAGTTCATCTTTTACCCTCAGAAGCTCTTGTTCGAGCTCCTGAGGAGTTAAGTCCTTCATGTTCCCTTTCTCCTTTTCTTAAATTCCTTATACTCTTTAATTTTCTTTTCATCTCTTTCAATGTTTATTTCATCATAAGCATAGCGACAGTTTCTTTTTTCAAATGAACTATCTGGAACTTCATATTTGTCTAAAAGATCATATAACTTACATTCCTGATGATTCTTCCTGCAATTTTTACAATTGATATCTATTATTTGTTCACACCAGTTATAAAAATCTTCTCTTTCAATTTCAATAAACTTCTGCGTTTCTTCTCTCATTTTTTCTTTATCCTCTGTTTGTATAATTACAACTTCATTTTTTTGCAAGTATTCTGCAACTTTTTTAGCAGTTTTTCTGCTGAGTTCATTTACTTTCATTCCATAAAATTTACCTATGTATGTTTTCGCTAATTTTAAATTTTTCTTTTCTTCTTTAGATATCATCTGCCTTTTATCCCACAAATCAATTATCTTTTCTAGCAACCCCCATATTGTTGCAAGTATAAGGAAATCATTCATTTCATCTGGCTGTAAATAATCTCTTTTAAACATCATTATCACCCCTAATAAGCGAAATAAATTCCTCTAATGTCATACATACTAACCAGCTTTTATTGTCCTGCCTCATAAAAAGCATATTACTGTTTTTATCCTGCTCTAACCACTTGTATATTGTGTTTAAGCCAGACTTCCTTCTTTTAACTTCTATCCTCTTTGTGTTACCATTTATATTGCAAACTACATCGCAACTATATTTTTCACTTTTAAGGGCTCCAGAGAGAGGGATTCTTTCTGCTTGTAGCTTATATTTATTGAGTAGCTCTACAACTTCCCTCTCTCCTGTATAACCCTTTCTTTTTGCTCTTTTACCTCTCTTTGAAGCTTCACTTTCCTTTTTCATTTTCTTTGCTATCTTCCTTTCCTCTCTTTGCCTTATTTGTCTTTTACAAAGGATTCTTTTATCTTCTGGATAATATAAGCTATAGTCTTCACATATCCAACACTTACCTTGTTCAAAATTTTTACAATTCTCTTTTACCTCACATTCTTTCAAGCTTGTCCCTCCTCTTAATCAACGTCTATATAAAGCACTTTTTTATATCTCCAACCTCTTTGTAATAGCTTTAAATTATGTTTTTCTATTGCCTTTCTAATGTTCACCCCTTCATGACTTAGCTTGTCCAACAATCCAATGCAAACTTGAATTACATCCAATGTTTCTGCTATTAATTTTTCTTTCTCCCCTACTTCTAGCTCTATTGCTTCTATTTCAGTTTTAATTTCCATCACTTCTTCTACAAGTTTGTTAAATATATCAGAATATGTTTCATTTTCTTTCTTCAACACCAGCAGCTCCATTATCTTTCCTCCCTAACTTTTCTTTTACAATCTCTATCGACTTTTCAAGTGTGTATCCTTCGAAATACAGCTTTGCTATCTCTTTTAATTCCTCTTCAATCAGTTTATCATTACCCCAATTCATCTTCCCACCACTTTTATTTTGTATTGCTGAGCTAATATTAACAGCTCCTTGACCGTTCCTATATAATTACACTCTATTGCTATATCTAATAAATCGTTTTTAGCTATTCCTTTTCCTTTCAACTTTTTTAGTTCAGAGTAGATATCTTTACATTGTTTTGGTCTCCCAACACTTGAATTTTCTATAATTATTGGCCTTTTGATACCCCTTTTCATCTCGTAAACCTTAATTATCCATTTTCTATCGTATACGTATCTAAGTTCTATCTCTGCCCCTAGTTTTCTAAGTTCATTTATCAAGTCATCTAAAGTTGGTGATTTTATTTTTAAAATGTTTAATATATCCCTTCCTTTAAGGGTTTTGTTTTTCTGAAACATTTGATGGAGCTCCGCTAATTTCACCTGTTTCGTCATGTTCATTCCCCCAATTAGAATTGATTTTCTTCCCAAGGTGGCAACTCTTCCCCTTCAATTGGTATAAATCCGTCATTGTCGGTTTGTTGTCGGTTTGTTGTCGGTTTAGGTCTGTCTAAAAACTTCACTTCGTCTGCGACAACTTCTGTTTTATATCTCTTTGTCCCATCTTGTGCAGTGTATGAGCTTGTTTGTATTGCTCCTGATACCGCAACAAGCCTTCCTTTAGTGAGATTGTTAGCAACCAGCTCTGCAAGTTTTCTGAAACATACAACTGGAATAAAATCTGCTTCTCTCTCTCCTTGTGCATTTTTATAGTTTCTATCTACTGCAATTGTAAAATTCGCAATTGCTATGCCTTCACCTGCTGTATATCTTATCTCAGGGTCCTTTGTTAATCTTCCTATGCCTACCCAATTATTCATTCTCTATCTCCTCCCAGCAAATGTCGCATATATCTTCCCATTCTCCACCATAATTTTTGCTTCTCCAGCCATTCTCTCGCATATATTTGATTGCTTCGTCATAGCTGTCAAATTCGTATTCTTCTCCACACATATTACAAACTAATATGTGTTTACCGTATTGTTTATCTATCATTACTCTTTACCCCCTCCCTAATAAATCTTTTTCCAACTCTGCTATATTGTATTTTCTCTGTCCGCCATAGTTAGCAAACCAATTTTTGTCCTTGCTAACAACATTGTTTTGATTAAGTTGTTTATCAGCCTTTGGAATGTCACTTTTTTCTTTCTGAGCCTTGTCTACTACCCAATTTAAGATAGCCCTGTAATCTGATTTGTATTTTTTTCCCGATGCACCTTTATAGTTGTCCAATATTTCAATCATACGCATAGTCATTTCTTCACCATAAGTGCTGACTAAACTTTCATACTCAGCATTGGTCATGGTGACAAATTCAGCGTATATATTTTTATTTTCTTTTTGTTTATGTTTTAGTTTATGTTTTAGTTTATGTTTATATAGGTCATCAGTTTGGGTATCAGTTTGGGTATCAGTTTGGGTATCAGTTTGGGTATCAGTTTGGGTATCAAAATTTGATACCCATCCATTTTGGGTATCAACTTGGGTATCAATTTTTGATACCGTTTCTTGCTCTTCATCGTATAAAATTACTATATGATACTTTGTTATGTCATTTTTCTTATTACCTGCTTTAAAATCTATTAACCCTTTTTGTTTTAGTTCGTTTCTTGCTGCTTTTAATGTGTTTTCGCTTATCCCTAAAAGTCCACAAATGGACTGATTGGTTCGCTGGAACCAGTCCAACCATCCGCATCTATTGTTAATCATTAGTAATGTATGATATAACGAATTAGCGGATACAGTCAGTCTATTCTCTTGTAACCAATCGTATAGGGCTTTAAGTTGTTTTATGTAGTTCAACTTCTTCACCTGCCTTTTGTTACTGGAGCAGGGCCTCCTGCTCCGGTTACATCTTTGTGAACATCTCCATAACTTTATCTTCTAATCTCTCAAGTGTGTATTTTATATCTAAATAACTCTTCAAATATTCATCAATGTTGTCTATAATATCCCAAATTTTATCTATCCCTAATGATTTTATGACTAAATACCATGCTTCATTTACTTTATCGTAGTCCTCCCCATTTATAAGAACATTATTAAGGTGTTCCACCATTTCTTTTATAGTAAATTCTAAAAATCTTTCAGGTATATAACTTTTGCAGCAGTTATAAGCTGTAAATAAGGCAAGTAGATGAATTATTTCATCTTCTTTCTCACGACCTGATATATGTTGAATAAATATGTCTATCTTATCTTCCAGCGGTAAATCCTCGAATCTTTGAATTTCTTTCATATTACATAGCCTCCTTATTCATTTTTACTCCATACTTAATAGCCATTTCCTTAACAATTGCTATATAAATCTCTCTTAGCCTTTTGTTGTTATCAATGACATCTAAATAATTCAATTCATTTATAACTTTCTTTGGTGCTCCACTGGTTTCTGCTCTTTTTATTGCGTTTTCCAACAATTTTTCTAAATTGCATCCTGCTCTTTTCTCAAGTTCTAAATACGCTTCATTCTTTGGTCTCTTATAATCTCCTAATTGTCCACCTATTTTGTTAAGAATAAGGTTGGTTTTCTTTCTCCAATCGTCCTTTGGATTTATTGCAATTACATCTTTGATTGTTATAACTTGTTCTTTAGTTTCTTTAATTTCCTCCCTTAATCTTTTTTGCTCAAGCTCACTAGTTGCTAATGCTTGAAAGAGTTGATTAAACATTTGTAGATGAGGACTTAATTGTCTTACATCAACTTGATTCTTAAGCTGTTCTTCCATTTTATTAAAAGCTTCAATATATTTGAGTTTCCACTCTAAAGCTCTTTGACCTGTAAATCCCATAACTAATAAACTAAAACCATCTCTTGTTAGCAGGTATTCTGGATACCATTGTTTGTTTTGTTCGTGTTGATACTTGCTTTCTATAAAATAGCCTGCGGAAAATTCCGCACCCCCCATTTGTTCTGTTAACCCTCTAATTGTTTCTAAGATATCCCTGTGATTTTTCTCAAAATTCTCTGCAACTTCCCTGCTGCTAACAACTAAAACTCCATGATTGTTTCTAACGTTAATTAAATCTTTCATTTGTAACCCCTCCATCATTTTTTATTCCCAATACAGTTTACTCCCTTTATCTCTTAGAGTTTTCAATTCAACACTTTCACCACATTCTGTGCATCTCATTACATTTAAGAAATAGTTTTTTGCATCTGCGTGGTATAAAAGATTAAATGTGCTACTTCCACAAACACATGTAAATTTGTTGTTTTTTATTTTCAACTCCCCAGTAACAAATTTTTCGCTTCCACATTCACAATGTTTGTCAGTGTTCTTAATTTCTTTTGTGCATTTCAAACAATATGTTTTCACCATTTCCTATTCCCCCTCTGTTGGAATTTCAATAACTTGCCCCTCATATATAAGAGGTGTTATATTGTTATGTTCTCTTATTTCATGTATAAGCCTTCTTGGGTCCTTATCTGTATATTTCTTTGCTATGTTCCAAAGAGTATCCCCTGCTTGAACTACATATGTTTCATATTTCAAATTTTTTTCTTTTTTAGTTGCATAAGTTCTATTCATGATGGATATAATAGTAAAAGAGGAAACTATGCAAATTGCCAGTATAAAAAGCAGTTTCTTTTTTAACAACTTAATAACCCCCTTTTTTCCCACATGGGAAATATGGTATAATTGAGGGTGAAGGGAGCTCCCAACTCCCATTCACCAAACGGACCACAGAAAGAGCCCTTTTGCCCAGGGCTTTTTCTATTGCCCTTCAATCTTCTTTTCTGTCTTTTGGCAATTTTGGCATAATGTTTTGCCATAATATTGTTCAGAATATGCTTTTACTGCTTTTGTTATTGTTGCTCCACATTTTGAACATTTCATATCATTGTTTGTTGTTTGTTCTTTTTTCTTTAGTTGCTCTTGTTGCTCAACTGCTCTTTGCACTTCCTCTTTTGAAGCTACTGCTTTCTTCACTTCAAAACCTAAAAGTGCCAATGCTCTACCAACAGCTGAAGTTTCGCAATTCTCAACTACACTTGTTTTATTTATATAACTGCTATCTTCCTTCTCATATGCGTGAGCTATTGCAGGCCTAATATCATCAGGATGTCTATATGCATAAGCTCTCATTAGAATCAATCCATTTTCCCATTTCAATATTTCTGTTTGTATTGAACCTTCTGGATATTTCTCATAAAATTTTATAATTCGTTCATTAACTTCAATATAATCATTTAAAAAATTTTCTTTTGCCATTTATCTCCCTCCTAAAACAAATCTTCTTCATCAACTATGCCTGACACTCTACCATGCTTGAGAATCATGCTATCTTCCATTTCCATGTCTAATAGCATGAGTTCTTTTTCGTCTCCCCTCATTTCTGCTAGTGCCATACGCCTTGCAAAATCTTCCCTTATTTCTCTGATTCTGCTTAAGTCCATAACCTTACCTCCCAACGTATTCGAATTTTATGGATGTTTTTTCTAGCTGTTCAATTTTGCTTTTCAGCTCGTTATTTTCCCACTGGAGCATAACGTTTTTATAGTACAGGTCCACAAGTTCAGCGTCTTTGTTTTTGATTGCTTCTAAAAGCATGTCATTCATTGCTTTTAGCCTTTGCATTTCGTTCATTACTTTACCTCCTTTGTTGGAAAGATTTTGCAGGATTTTCCTCCCTAATTTATTTACATAATTCAAAAACTGCTGTGATGATTTCATATTCTGTTAATGACATTGCTAAATTATTGTTAAACCTGTTAATTAAATTGTTAATATCCATTCTTTCAAATTCTTCTTTTATTGATATCAACTTTCTAATATGTTTTTCTTGTAGCTTTAAATCTTTCGGCTGGGCTTTCTTCTCAAGTTCAGCCACTCTTTTTCCAAGCTCTGCTACTCTTTGTTCTAAGTTCATCACTTTGCACCTCCTTCAGCTTCTATATTTTTCTTTAGGATATTCACCATAGGTTTCAAATAAGATTCTTCTGACATTTCTTCTTTGCCTATAACTTCAATTGTCTTGTTATTGTCTTTACTATCAATGATGCTGATTAGGAGAACTTCCAATGTTACCCCTCCTTTTTTATTATTAATGTTGCAATAACACTACACCTTGTGCATTTCACTTCTACAGCCAACGAACCCTTTAACCTATATTTAAATAATAGTTTGTTACATTTGGGGCATCTAAAGTCATCCATGTTCTCTAACATATTTATTCCTCCTCTTTATGCCCCTCATCTCCCTTTTCCACGAAACCCAATTCTTATTAAATTTTTATTTAGCAGGATTTTCCTCTTTCTTGTAGAATTTTTTTACAAGAAAGGAGGTGAATAGGTATGTCATATAAAATTAAAGGTTTTGACGAATTTAGTAAAAATCTTAAAAAGATTGAAGACAATCTAAAAGAACTCGAGAAAAATAATACTGTAAGTTTCGATGAACTATTTAACAGTCAATTTATGAGCCGATACACTAATTTTTCAAGCTTTGAAGAGTTACTTTCTTATGGTGGCTTTGAAGTAAACTCCCAGGAAGATTTTGAAGCAATACCAGATAATAAAATGGATGAAGTTGTTCGGAAAACAACTACTTTTTCTTCTTGGGAAGAAATGCTTTCTAAAGCTGCAGAAACTTATATAGCTAAGAAATTAGACTTCTAATCTACCTTTAAGCCGACTTGAATTTCACTCAATTTAGTAGTGATATTTTCAAGTCGGTTTATTGCTTTGTTAAATTCCTCAATTGCTTCAACTAATTCTTTTAGCAGGCTACTATCTTCTAAATTAACTTTAACTTTTAGTTCCTTCATTCTCCCACACCTCCTTCCATCATCTTTTTTTATATTCTGCATAAACTATTGTTAGGCAGAGGATGTAGTGTCACTTTGTTGCACCATTTTTAGTAAAAAAAATTTTTCTAAATCTTGATTAGGAAAAGCTGCTTTAAAACCTGCTATAAATTGTTCTCCTGGAACACATTGTTGTTTAAGAACTCTCCAAAGTTGAGTTCTTGAAACCCCTATTTTTGCGGCTAATTGACTATAGTTTAATCCTAATGATTGCTGCAATTTATTAAACTCATTTATATTCGCAACTAATGCCATATTATCACCTCCATTTTGTTGCTTTTATGTGACACTTTTATTATAACCTATATTGTGGCATTTATGCAACACTTTTTTTGAAAATTTTATAAAATTATGTTTCTTGTGTGCAACATATTTGATATAATTATTTTAGAACAAGGGCAAGGAGGAGAAATTGAGATATGATATATAAAAAAGAAAATGAAGCCTTTGGTGATTATGTTGTCAGACTAAGGCAAAGCAAAGGTTACAGCCAAAGGAAATTAGCACAAATAACAGGTTTAAGTAATACTACTATTAGTAGAATAGAAAGTGGAGTTACAGAAAAGCCCGACGCTGACACGATTAAAATTCTTGCTCGATGTTTAAATGTAGATGAGGAATATATGTTTAGAGCTGCTGGTTATATAGAGAAAGATTATACAGAAAAAACTGAATCCTCAACTCTTCAACTTACTGCTAAAGAAGAAAAAGATATTGCTAAAAGACTTGAAAAAATGAAAGAAGATTTACTTAAACAACAAGGATTAATGTTTAACGGAGAGCCTGCATCTCCAGAAGCTATTGAAAGTATTTTAGCAGCATTAGAATTTGGTATGAGGCAGGCTAAAATAATCAATAAAAAATATACTCCTAAAAAGTATAGAAAAGATAATGAATAATATTATTAAGTGTGTTTAATAATTTAATTTTAAAATGTTTTATTAAAAGGGGTTGGAAATGTGAAATTTATAAAGGCAAATGATGACTTTATCGTTGCAAAATGTCCAAACTGTGGAAATATCAAACACATACTTAAAAATACTTGTTTCCCATCCAAAGAAGGTTTCATTTTAAACCTACCAGTTTCGTGTGAATGTGGTTGCGTCTATGATACTATTACTAATCCTAATGTTAAATCAGGCAAAAGCTTAAATTTTATAACAAAAATACTAAATATATTTGCTCACAAATCAATAAATATCTCATCACAAGAAGAAAAATACAATGATAAAAAAGGTAGTAATACATCCCCAAATTACAGTAACACAAGCAAAGAAATCAATTTAAATAATTTATCTAATAATGCAAAACTTGAACTCGCTAAAATTTTATTTGATAGTTTAAAATTAAGTGTTGGATTTGGAAATTCTAATTCACAATTAAACAAAATTGCAGAAAAAATCCTTAAAGAAGCTAAAGATAGGCATAAAATTTTAGATAAAATTATTGAACTATGTAAAGATATAGATGACCCTAAAGCTTATTTAATAGTTGGAAGAGCTTATGTTTGGAAAGGAGCTAAGTTCAGAAAAGAAGCAATAAAATATTTAGAAAAATATTTAATAAATCCTACTGAAGATAGTTATGAAAAAGGATATGTTACTCGAGATGGGGAAAACGTAAAAATAACCTTAGAAATTCATTTGTTTTGGGTATATAGCGACCTAGGCAAATGTTATGAAGGAGAATATGACTTTGACAATGCTTTAAGATGTTACAAGTTAGCTAATAAAATGGATCCAGCTATGCCTTCTGGATATATTCGTATTGCACAAATTTATACAAAATTAGGGCAAATAGATGAAGCTATTAAACTCTTAGAACAAGCAAAAAAAACACCATATTATCAACCTAAAAAAGTAAAAAATGTATTAGATAATTCGTATCATATTGATGATTCTTTTAAAGTTGTAATTGATAATTCGTTAAAAGATTTTATAAATAAAAAAGAAAAAGGCTATGTTTATAGACCTCGAAAAATAAAGCACAATATTGTGGAGTGAGTAAAATGATATTTTCAAAGTATTATTTAAAATTATGAATAATTTCCCCTTGGGTTATATGGTCGCCATTTTGGGGAGGGGATTATTTTGAATTATATTAAAACTAAGGTTGATGAATTAGTTAAAAAATACAAAACTAATAATCCTTTTGAACTTGCTGATTTTTTAGGCATTACCGCTGTAAATTGGGACTTCCCATCAGAAATTAAGGGGATTTACCAGTATGAAAAGCGAAATAAATTTATTTACTTGAATAAGCAATTAACATATTCAGAAAGCCTTTATGTTTGCGGCCATGAAATTGGACATGCTATTCTACACACTAAAATAAACTGCACATTTTTGAAGCAATACACATTACTCAGCACTAATAAATTAGAAAACGAAGCAAATCTATTTAGTTCATACCTGCTTATTCCCGATGAAACATTAAAACAATACGAAGGTTATTCTATAGAACAAATTGCCGCAATATTCTGCATACCATCAGAGTTATTAATAATAAGATAGTATTAAAATATAGGCGACCAAAATTCGAGAGCCTTTGAGCACCAACCTAATAAATGTAAATAATATAGATTTAATATATAATGGAGGTATTTAAATGGGTTTTAAAGAAGAAATTCAAAAACTTTCTATTCAAATCATTGAACGAAGAGTTCATGTTACTAATGAAGAAATGACAAAACAGGCTCTTATTATTCCATTTATTCAAGTTTTAGGTTATGACGTTTTTAATCCTCTTGAAGTAAGACCTGAATACTTAGCTGATTTTGGTAAAAAGAAAGGCGAAAAAGTAGATTATGCACTTTTTAAAGATGGTGTTCCTGTTGCCTTTATAGAAGCAAAACCCGTGAATGAAAATTTAACAAATCATGATGCTCAATTATCACGTTATTTCAACGCAGTTCAAGAAGTTAAACTTGGAATTCTAACAAATGGGGTAGAATATAAATTTTTTACAGACTTATCTGCGGATAATATAATGGATGAAAAACCTTTTTTAGTTGTTGACATTACAAATTTAAATGATTCTGATATAGATAATTTATCTAAATTTAAAAAAGATTCTTTTGATAAAGATTCACTTGTAAAATATGCAGAAGAACTTGTTTACACCTCTGCTTTAAATGATACATTAAAGGAATTACTTAGAAACCCTAACGATGAATTTATTAGGTTTATTATTAAAGATTTTAGTAATTCAAGAATTACTTCAAATGTTATAGAAAGATTTAGGCCCCTTGTTAAAAAAGCAATCTCTAACGCCGTTTTAGATATTGTTAGTAAAGGTTTATATCAACAAGAACTACAAACCACAAATAAAGAACCAGAAACTTTAAATAATGAGACTACTAATGAAAGTCAAAATTCAAATGATGAACAAAGAAAAAAATCAATCCAAACTACTCACGAGGAATTAGCTTCATTTGAAATTATTAAAGACATCATTTTAAGTTCGGGTAAAGATGTTAAAGAGATATATTTTAAAGACACAGTTAATTATTTCTCTGTTTATTATCAAAATATTAATAAATGGTTCTTGAGAATAAACCTTGATTCTAATTTTAAAAATATTATTACACGACTTGATGTTAATTTAGTTGCACAATTATCCAATGGATTTAAAGTTGAGCAAGCTCCTAAAGGCTATGGAGAATCAAGAATTTTTATTAATTCATATCAAGATATAAAAAAATTAAGCAAACTTATTATTGCTAGTTATGAAGATATCGTTAAGCAATAATATACTTGACATTCAAACACTTGTTCGCTAAAATAATATTAGAAACCCAACAGAGATTCATAGAAATCCATTAAGAGGTTCCACGAAACCCAATACACTTTATGTGTGTTGGGTTATTATTTTTTGTCAAAAGGAGGATACTTATGAAAGCCGCAATATACGCAAGATATTCAAGTGATAATCAAAGAGAGGAAAGTATAGATGCTCAAATAAGAGCTATTAAAGATTTTGCAATAAAACAAGGTTTTGAAATAGTTAAGATATATACAGATGAAGCTAAGTCTGCTACATCAGATGATAGACCTCAATTTCTTCAAATGATTAAAGATAGTTCACTTGGAATATTTGATACTGTTATAGTTCATAAACTTGATAGATTTGCTCGTAATAGATATGATTCTGCTTTTTACAAAAGACAACTAAAAAAGAATGGTGTTAGGCTTGTTTCTGTTCTTGAAAACTTAGATGATAGTCCTGAATCAATTATACTTGAATCAGTTTTAGAAGGTATGGCTGAGTATTATTCAAGAAATCTTGCACGAGAAGTTATGAAAGGCATGAAAGAGAATGCTATTAAAGCAAAACATAATGGAGGCACTCCTCCACTTGGATATGATGTAGTTGATGGTAAATATGTAATAAATGAAAAAGAGGCCCAAATTGTAAGATACATTTTTCAAAGATACGCAGAAGAAATTGGATATAAAAAGCTCATACAAGAATTAAAAGCAAGAGGATTTAAAACTAAGCGTGGGAATGATTTTACTCAAGCAAGTTTACATGACATTTTGAAAAACGAAAAATATACAGGATGTTATGTATTCAATAGGCAAGCTAAAAAGGATGTAAACGGGAAAAGAAATCAACACAAATCTAAACCTGATGATGAAATTATCAAGGTTCCTGGAGCTATACCTCAAATTATACCAGTAGAACTTTTTAATAAGATAAAAAAGAGAATGCAGAGCAGGGCTAATGGCAAAAACAAAGCTAAACAAATATATCTTCTTTCTGGTAAAATCTTCTGTGCCAAATGTGGTGCTGCTCTTATAGGGCATACTACGCATATGAAAGGCAAAATTTATCCAAACTATATTTGTGGAACAAAATATAGAACTAAAAACTGTGACTTAAAGGCAGTTAAGAGGGATTATGTTGAAGAAAAAGTTATTGAAAATCTAAAAATTAGTATATTTAATCCAGATGCAATTAAATCGCTTACATCAAAGTTAATTGGCTATTACAATAAAATGATTCATGAGGATGCCGAGGACTTAGAACTACTTGAAGAAAAACTAAAAGAAATACAAAAGAAAATTGATAATATAGTCTCAGCTATTGCAGATGGTATGTATAGTCCTACAATGAAAGTGGCAATGAATAAACTTGAAGAAGAAAAAAATCAAGTAATATCAACTATCCATGAACTTAGGCACAAACTTGAAACTCATTCACTTAATGAAGAATTAATCGAAAAGTATCTCATTAAAGATATGCACCGCTTGCAAAATAAAAATGTTGATGATATCCAAGAAATCATCAACACTTATGTTGACAAAGTAATTGTATATGATGATAAGGTTATTACAAACCTTAGAGTTTTACATATGAG